>NZ_JBFBCI010000016.1:0-133200 GCF_040683095.1 Sphaerisporangium sp. NPDC051017 | reverse complement strand
GCCTCCAGCTTCACCCTGCCGCTACGACGGCAAGGCGATGGACGGTCTTTCACCTCCATCCGCAACACCCGCGCCTCGTGGCGCAATCACGGTCGCCCTACGGGTGGCCTACGGCCATTTCGCCGGCCCCACCGCTACCGTTCATGGCCCGAGCACATGGAGCCGTACACTGCCGAAACTCTCCCCGCGCAAGTTCGTCTCTGCCAGACGCTCCCACAGTGCCCAGTACTCGATCCCAGCGCCCCGCACGGGCACTAACACCAGGAAGGCCCCCGACCGGACTTCCAGCCGAGGGCCCTCCCAGAGGCCGATCCATTGCGCAGAGCAACCGGCGCGCTCCACCTACTTGATTGCGTTGTCCGGAGAGTCGAGCCAGACGTATTGACCTTCACGCGTAACCGTCATCCCGAACCGTTCTTTGGATGGCGCGCCCCAGGAGACCCACCGCAGATAGGCGGCCTCCACCTCATCCCACAGATTGCGGGGTCCCCGCTGTAGGACTGCCACGCCCTTGTAATCGGGCGCGTAGTGCACCTGAGCGTCAGACTCCTCCGACCATAGAGACAGGTGGAATTCGCCGCCCTCCTGGTCTGCATGTGTACCGGACACATCCGGCAGCAGTCCCGCCACAGCGATATCGGCACCGGTCGAGGAACGCACCACCCGGCGCGGATCGAGGTAAGTAGACGACCTCCGGTAGTCGCCCTCAAGCTGGGGAAGATCCCACCGCTGCGACCGTAGCAGCATGAAGCCGACGCCCCCGGAGAACCTCCCTACTGCCGTACCGTCTCCGACCACGGTGAGCATGGTCAGGTAGCCGCCTTCCCAGCGAGGCGTCCAGGGGATCACGATCACCCCACCGGGACGGGCTTGACTCACCCACGAGTACGGCACCTCAGAGACACCACAGGTGACGTGTACCCGGTCGTATGGCGCGCCATCGGCCCACCCCACAGCCCCGTCCCCGTGAACCAACCGGGGCACATGTCCGGACCTTTTCAGGTTCTCGGCAGCCAAGGTGAATACGGCCTGATCGATCTCGATACTGGTCACATTCTCGTCCCCGAGACGATGCGCCAGTAATCCCGCCGTCCAGCCCGTGCCCGTGCCGATCTCCAAGACCTCATCGCCGTCGTAGGGATCGAGCAATTCCAAGGCCGCCGCTACGACACTCGGCGCGGACGACGAAGAGGTGTAGTCGCCCTTCCCCTCCACTATCTCGGTCGCGCCCTCGTCTAGCTGCGTGATAATCGCCGCGTTGGAATAAACGGCGTCCATCCACACCTCAGGATCGGCACTCCGGTCAATGAGATAGCCGGGGCCGTCATCAGAATCGCACCACGCCCTGTCAGGAATGAACAGGTGACGGGGCACAGCGTGAAACACACCCCGCCACCTGTCATCCAGGCCCGTCAGTTGATCAGCGAGAGCGGAGATGCGCCGATCAACGCTCACTTCTTCCCTGGCTTCTCATGCTTGCCGGGGTCGTCGGGGCGAGCTCCATCGGAGTTCGGCTTTGGCTTAGGCACCGGCTTGTCTTCTGGCTTGTCGCCATCGTGCTTGCCCATTGACTGACTGTCCTTCCCTTTGCCGATCATCTTTCGTTGGAACTTGCTCGGCCATCGTAGCTCCGTTAAGCGGAGACCGGTAGACCTTCAAGCAATAAGCCGGAGCCCGAAAAGGGACACCAGTGATGATATTTATCGCAAACGAAAATCGACTCACAGTGTGTCCCCTGCATGCCAGTTCCAGGGGGCGGGCGACGGCACGGGTCGGAGTAGTCACCGCGCCGCCACCCAGTTCATGGGGGGCTATTACCGCCCGCTTGGGACTCCGCTCTGCCCAAGCATCTCCTACGCACGGCGACGCCGGACTACTCCCTATGAGAAGCCCGGCGTCGTGATCTTTAAGCGCAGACCATCATCAGCGCCTCAAGAACTCGGACGTCCCCGTCCGCCGCAGGGCCACTGCCGTTCTGGGACGTGTGACACGGGCACGTACAGGTTTTTCCCGCGCAGTTGTGATGGCTGTTGTTCGCACAGAAATACTTGATCTCTCCTGTGATAACCACTTTTCCTCATCAACCTTCCGAGTGCGTTAAATGGATAGTCCCCGGCAACAGGCGGCCGGGGACCACCACAGGTGAACACATCATTGACCATGTCATCCACTACGCACAGATAGGCGGCTCCATTTCCCGGCGCCCCCAGAAGAGGCCACACGCACTAGGCACCACATTCCCCGAGATCCCCGATACCTACGCGGCCCTTTGGCGCAGTACAAACAATGGACCGCGATAGCAGGCAGTCCGAGGACTGCGCGAGGACGGGAGGACTCGAACCTCCGAGAACCCGGCGAGGCGCAGAGCATGACGCCTCCACCTATTCGTCCCCATGAAACTAGAACCGCCCCAACCAGCGCATCTGACCGTCAGGCTTGAGAGGATGCGACGCCTCCTCTAATGCCAGGCTCTCCGCGACCGTGCAAGCAGCTCGCCTAGCCGTCGCCTGAATCGCATCACTCTCGTTGACCACATCGGCCCGCCGATACATCAACTCGAACCACACCGTCCGCCCTTCGGCATCGTTGACAATGCCCCATCTGGCGGATAGTTGGTCAACGAGCGAGAGTCCGCGCCCACCCTCGGCCACACTTTCCAGCTCGGTGGTAGTTTCCCGCTTGATGTGCGGGAAGGAGCTTCCTCCCGCATCCACAACATCTATGTGGATGAACTCCCAGCAATCAGCGAGCGCGACCATGACGACTCCACCGTGCCGGGAATCCGAATATACGACCGAATTCGAGAAAAGCTCCGACACCAGTAGCACCGCCTCATCCACCACCGGATGATCAGCTCCGAGCTTCCGCCGCACGAAGCCGCGCGCCAAAGCAACACTCTCCGGATTTGCGGGCAATTGCACGACTCCTAACAGTCGTCCCGCAATGACCGACTTGCGACATACCTCCAATGTCCTAGGATCACCCATAGATCGCACCTCCGATGTGCGGTTCAGGGACCCGTACGGCGTGTCAGCGCCTGCGGGTCCCGTCATTACTGGACCTGCCGGTCACGCACCTGGTCACGTGCAGTGCGACCCAGCCTCTCCCTCCTGCCCATCGCACCACCGGCAGTCAAAGCATCTCGGGGATCGAGCCCGAAAACGGCCACCGCATTGGTTACCATGCGACTACCGGGCTTGAACAGGACCAACAGGGCGCGGGACCTCCGAAAGTCAACGGTCTTGCCCACTTCGGGAACGCGTACAGTCAGAGACGGCAACTTCCGTCACCACACCACTTGACCCCACGGGCAGGGCCACCCATGAGCCAGAACCCAGGACCAACCCGGCGGCAGCGCGCAGAACGCACAAGTCAGCTCCGACAGCGCGGTTTCACCTGGGATCAGATTGCCCAGGTCTGGATGGCCGACTACCCTGACAGCACCCCCCGCCGCGCCTATCGCTGGGCACACAACCTCACACATGAGGAAGTGGCCGACCGCTGGAACGAAATCGATCCCGGCGAGCCGACCATGGCCAAGGGCCGAATCTACCAATTTGAAGTCTGGCCAACAGGGGGGCGCCGGCCAACTCCTTACAACCTTGAAATAATGGCGCGTATTTACCAGACCAGTGCGCACGCCCTGCTCACCGACAACGAATACGACTTATATAGCGCGACCGCACGTGCTCAGATCAAGGAAGACGATCCACTTAGGGGTAAGCAACCGCTCACCGTGGATCAGGTAATGGAAATATCGGACCGACTGGACATCCCGCTTCACATGATCCAGTTGGGTTCTCGGGGAGATGACGATCAAACGAAACGACGAGATTTCAGCAAGAGCCTTGTACTCGCGGCCATCGGCGTTACGTCGGTTTCCCGCCCCGCCGCAGTCGATGGCAGCACCGCCGCCAACCTCATGACGATCACTGGCGCACAACGACGACTCGAAGCCACGACCCCATCACGCGAACTCGCACAGGCAGCCGTCGCGCACGTGGACATGGCGAAGCGAACCCTTGCCCGCACCGGGCAATCACCGTTCGCCGACGAGGTTTGCGCAGCCGTCAGCGAAGCCGCTGGATTCGCCGCATGGCTTCACGCCGACATGCACGACACCGGCACCGCCCGCACCTACTACCGCCTTGCCATCGATGCAGCGGTCAAAGCTGATCACGACTTGCTGGCGGCATACATGATAGGCAGCCTGGCATCCTTCGAGATCGAAGGCGAGGACTCCCACGTGGGTCTAGCGCTACTAGCGGATGCCCGGAGAAGACTCGGAGACCATCCACCCCCGATCGCCAATGCCTGGCTCTCCAGCATCGAAGCCCTGGGGCATGCCGCCGCTCACGCCCCCTCCAGCGCCTCAGCAGCACTCCACGAAGCCGAACAGGCCGTACAGGCCAGCGAACGCGCCAGCGTTCCACCATGGCCCTGGGTGTTCCCCTTCGATCAACCAAAACTGGCCGGATACCGCGCCCTGGTCATGGTGCGTCTCGGCCGCCACCAGGAAGCGGTATCGGCATTTGCCGAATCACTGGCAACGGCACAGCCCGCGATCAAGCAACGTGCCGTCCTGATGACCGAGATAGCCACGGCACGATGCATCGCACGGGAGTACGACGAGGCGTTGCACCTTGCCGAAGAAGCCCTGAAGGTTGGAGTCGCACACCGCTCAGAACGCGTCATCCAACGTGCCCGACGCTTCCGACGTGACTACACCGGCCCTCTCACCAGTCATGTCCGCGCCTTCGATGATCGCCTTCGTGCGACCCTGCTGTAAGAGAGGATCATGGTTCACATAGCCATCTCAGGTCATCGCGGACTCGGCGCCGCAACATCCAAGCTTGTTGAAGACGCCATCGTCCATGCACTTACCGAACGCTCCGACGTCACCGGAGTGTCCTGCCTGGCCGACGGAGCTGATCAGATCTTCGCCCGAGCAGTAGTCGATAGGAGGGGAGCCCTCGAAGTCGTCGTTCCCGCCCAGAAGTACCGCGAAGGCCTGCCCGCTGAAGCTCACGCCGAGTACGACGCACTGATGAAGAAAGCTCGCACGGCTCACCGGTTGAACTTCGTGGAATCGACTTCTGAGTCCCACATGGAAGCCAGCAAGCTCATGCTAGATCTTGCGGATGAACTGTATGCCGTCTGGGACGGCCAACCCGCACGCGGCTACGGAGGGACGGCCGACGTAGTGGCCGAAGCGCGCAGTCGCGGAATCAGGGTCCGTGTCATATGGCCGGAAGGCGCACAGCGCGACTGAACAAATGCCTCCGGCGGGGGCTCCGGCTCCGGGGTGGCGCGGATCCACAGCGCGCGGGAGTTTCGTGGCTGGGGTGGAGCCCTTCCCGTCTGCCGTCGCCCAGGACAAGCCGAGCAGACCACGGGCATGGGGCCAAGGTCGTTCCTCCAGTGGGGGGCTCCACCTTGGCCCCATGCCCGTGGCCCGCTCCCCCAGGGGTGGGCGACGGCAGACGGAAGGCAGACCGGGGTTACCCATGAGGACCAGGAAGCTTGCTCATTTAGGGGTCATAGATTGACGGTCGGCTTGCCGGCGCCGTTCGGGCCGAGCAGCCCGAACACCGTCCCCTCGGGAACGGTCAGATCCATCCCGTCGAGGGCCACCACGTCGCCGTACTTCTTGACCAAGCCCTCGGCCACGATCGCGTCTGGCATGGGAGTCTCCTTGTTCTCAGGGGTCGTCAGGAACGGTGGATGTCGATGTCGCCGTAGGTCGTGTGGGCCCGCACCTCGATGACCTCCTCGGACCGGCCGGGGCCGTCGCTGGGGTCCAGGGAGACGTCCACGGTGCCGTACTTCGAGCTCAGGTCCAGCCAGGCGGCGGTGCCCTCACGGATCCCGAGCTCCAGCCCGCCGCCGGTGGTCTCCAGGACGACCGAGCCGGACACCACCTCGCGGATCCGGACGCTGCCGTACGCGGTCTTGGCGGCGACGCCGGCCAGGGCGCGGTCGACGGTGATGTCGCCGTAGGCGGTGTTCAGCCGCAGCTCGCCGGTCACCTCGCCGAGGCGGGAGTCGCCGTGGGAGGTCTTGACCACCGCGGAGCCGTCGATCTCGCCGATCCGGATGTCGCCGTCCGTCGTGGTGACCTCGGCGTGCCCGGCCGCGCGGTCGACGGTGATGTCGCCGTAGGTGGTCTTCAGCCGCAGCCTGCCGGCCTGCTCGACCCGGATGTCGCCGTAGGAGGTGGTGAACGCCACCTCGCCGAGCGGCCCACGGCAGCGCAGGCCCGCCGCAGTCTTGGCCTCGAGGCGGGAACCCGCCGGCAGATCGATCGTCACGTCGACCGAGCCGCCCCAGCCGGGCAGCAGCGAACGCGCCCAGTTCGCGGGCGCCTCCACGAGCCTGTCGAGCGAGAGGCCCCAGCCGGACGTCGGCGCGGCGCGGTCCTTGGCCGTCCGCACCAGGAGCCTGCCGTCGGCGTAGTCGACCTGGGTGTTCTCGGCGGCGCGCACGTCGGCGTCGCTGTGCTCGTCGGTCGGGCGGATCTCGACGACGGTGTCAGCGCGATCGCTCGCGTTGATCCGGATGGTGGCGGTCGCCATGTCGATGATGGCGAGGATGGGTTCGGGAGTGTCGAAGGCCGGCATCGCGGTCCCCTTTTCATGGGTCGGCGTGGTCATCAGCGCACCCAGCCGCTGTAGTGCCTGCCGGTCTGCTGAGTCGCGCGCCCGGCGGGGCGGCGGGCGCCGTCGCCGGAGTCGAGCGCGGCGGAGACGGCGCGGACCAGCCAGGCGTTGACTGACAGCCCGTCCCGGGCGGCCGCCTCCTCGATGTGCGGTTTGAGGTGCTCGGGGACCCGGAGAGAGATCCGGGACGTCCTGCCCTCGTCGGTGTCCGGGGGCGGCGGGGAGGGGGGTCTCTCGGCCCGCCCGGTCTCGCCGTCCTCCTCGTACGGTCGGCCGGTCGGCGGTGGCGTCACGACGAAGGCGGGGTCGCGGCCGCGCAGGCGCACCTCGACCGAGCCCGGCGCGAGGTCGCGGGTGATCTCGTCCGCGGCGGCGGACAGCGCCTCCAGCAGCGCGAGCCGGGTGGCCGACTCGAGCGTGGCGGTCAGGCGCTCGGCCAGCGCGCGAGCTTCCTCGCCACCCACCCCGGCGGCGATCGCGAGGTCGCGGCGTAGGCGATCGACATACGGCGCAAGGTCCATGACGCCACTATGACGCCATCGTGGCGTCAAAACAATCGGGGCATGCCTATCCATGACGTCATGCAGGCGTCAAAGCCCCCGGCGCGGGAGGTCGTGGATGCGGCGGTTGTCGTTCAGCAGGGCCGCGACGCGCGCCGGCCTGCGGGCAGGAAGACACTGAGATACGGGTGCGAGGCCTGCCACAGCCCCGCCTCGGACATCAGCCGGACGCCCGGGGCCATCCGGTCGGCGAACTCCCAATGTCTCTGAATAGGGGTAGCTCGTTCTCAGTGACCGGCTCGCGATGGGGTCGTCAGGTCTGCCAGAGGGTCGAGAGGATCACGTGCACGGTGGTCGCGCTCAGGACGCTGATCACGGCGTTGCGGGTTCTCAGGTGCAGCCCGATCGCGGTGGCCAGGGCCACCACGGCGGGGACGACGGCCGACCAGGTGGGGCGGACCTCGCGCAGGGTGTACAGAGCGAGGATCATCATGATGCCGGTGGGCATCTGCAGGGCGAGATAGCCCAGGACGGCCGAGCGGCGCAGCGGAGTCAAGGCGGCGAAGGGCAGGGCGCGCAGACCCCAGGTGACGGCGGCGCTGACGGCTACGGCGGCGGCCAGGTAGAGCGGGCTGGGCACGGTTCTCACCTTTCCCCGGCCGCGGCGGGCACGGAGGGCACGGGTCGGGCGCGATCGTCGGACGCGCGGGAGGCGGTGTGGCGGCCCACGGCGTAGCGGATCAGCAGCGCCGCGGTGAACAGGGCCATCGCGGCCGGCAGCACCTGCCCGGGGGTCAGGAGCGCGGCGACGGCGAAGCTCGCCGCGGCCAGCAAGGGAGCGGGCAGGTCCCGCCGGGCGTGCCAGGCGTCGATCGTCAGGACCACGAACAGGGCGGTCAGGGCGAAGTCCAGGCCGTGCAGGGTGAGCGGGATCAGCGAGCCGGCGAGCGCGCCGAGCGTGGCTCCGGCGACCCAGTAGCCCTGGCACAGCACCTGCATCCACAGAATGCGGGCGCCGCTCCAGGAGCGGGCGTGTTCCCCGCTGGTCAGGGCGTAGGCCTCGTCGGTGAGCGCGAAGGTGGCGTAGACGCGGCCGAGCGGCCGGACCTGCGACAGCGGGAAGGACAGGGCGTAGAAGACGTGCCGGAGGTTCACCATCAGCGCCGTCACCGCGATCTGCCCCAGCGGTGTCACCGAGGCGACCAAGCCGAGCAGCAGGAACTCCAGCGACCCGGCGTAGACCACGGCGGTGAACACCGTGGCCCACCACCAGCTCAGCCCGGTGTGCACCACCAGAACGCCGAAGCTGATCCCGAGGGGGAACAGGCTGAGCCCCACCGAGGCGGTGTCGGCCGCCGCCGCCGCGAAATCCCGTGACCAGCCCCGCGCTCGTATTGCCATCATGAGCGCAATTTTAGTGCGTATAGCGCATAATATGGTTCCAAAAACTGTCTGGAGCAGCGCTTATGAGTAATATTATGAGGCTTGACGATATTGATCGTGAAATACTGTTTCACTTGGCTCGGGACGGTCGGTTGTCGAACGTGGAGCTGGCCGGCCGGGTGGGGCTGACACCTCCGCCCTGCCTGCGCCGGGTCAAGCGCCTGGAGGACGCCGGCGTGATCGCCGGGTACCGAGCGCAGATCTCCCCGGCGGCCCTGGGCCGTCCCATGGAAGTGGTCATCTCGGTGGAGATAGCGGTCAACGACCTGCAGACCGTGGAGGACTTCGAATCCCGGGTCGCGGCGCTGGAGGAGGTCGTGGAGTTCCGGCGCATGTTCGGCCGCCCGGACTACTACATCCGGGTGGCGGTCGCCGACCCGATCGCCTACGAGGAGTTCCTCAGCCGGCAGATCCTGCCCCTGCCCGCGGTCTCCCGGGTCGACTCCCATCTCACCATGAAACACATCAAGGAGTGATCAGGCCGCACGCTCGGCCGGCCACGCGGTGGCTGATCCTCCAGCCCGGGCGGCCGGTGAGGGGTCACCCGGCGAGCTGCGGCGGGCCGGGGTCCTCGCGGATGACCCGCTCGGGCGCCTTGTCGTCGCGCAGCCCGCGCCAGGACGGGTGGCGCAGGCGGCGGTCGGGCGTCCACTCGGCGTACTGCACCTCTCCCACCAGCACCGGCTCCACCCAGCGTGCGTCTCTGGCCTGCTCGCGGGGCATCTCGTCCGCGAAGGGGGAGGTGTCCCGGGCGAGCGGGGCGAGGATCGCCAGCAACTCGCGCAGGGCCTCCTCGGTGAACCCGGTGCCGACGTTGCCCGCGTACACCAGCCGGTCGCCCTCGTTGACGCCGAGCAGCAGCGATCCGATGGTGGTGGAGCGGCGGCCCTTGCCGGGGGTCCAGCCGCCGATGACGACCTCCTGCGCGCGGAAGTTCTTCACCTTGGTCCACTCCGGCGACCGCCGTCCCGGCCGGTACGGGGAGAGCAGCCGCTTGGAGACGACGCCCTCCATGCCGAGCCGCCTGCTCAGGCTCAGCGCGTGCGCGCCGTCGTCGCGGAACCAGGCGGGCACCTGCCAGCGCGCGCCCGGCGTCACGATGTCCTCCAGCAGCGCCCGGCGCTCGACGTACGGCAGGGCGATCACGGGTTCGTCGCCGACGTGCAGGACGTCGAACAGCATGTAGGTCACCGGGACCGCCCGCACCAGGTGGCGGACCCGCGCCGGGTCGCGCTGGTGCATCCGGGGCTGCAACGCCGAGAAGCTCGGCCGCCCGGCCTCGTCGAAGGCGACGATCTCCCCGTCCAGCACGACGTCCCGCCCGCCCACCGCGCCCGCCAGCGCGTAGAGCTCGGGGTAGGCCGTGGTGACGTCCTTGCCGTTGCGCGAGATGAGGGTGAGCGCCCCGTTCTGGACGTACGCCAGGGCGCGCACGCCGTCCCACTTCATCTCGTGGCCCCACGCCTGGTCCACGTCGGGCGCGGGCAGCGGGCCGACCTGGGCGAGCATCGGGGTATAGGCAGGAAGTCCCCCCATGGGCGTTTTCTTACCCGCCATGCCGGTCCGTACGAACCCCTACGCCACCCCCGAGTCGTGTCCGGCGATGTCGAGATAATGGCCCCATGAGATTGAGGATCTTCACCGAACCCCAGCAGGGCGCCACCTACGAGGACCAGCTCCGCGTGGCCCAGGCCGCCGAGCGTCTCGGGTTCGACGCCTTCTTCCGCTCCGACCACTACCTCAACATGGGCGGCGACCCCGGCCTGGGGCCGACCGACTCCTGGGTGACGCTCGGCGCGCTCGCCCGCGAGACGCGGACGATCCGCCTCGGCACGCTCGTCTCGGCCGCCACCTTCCGCCTGCCCGGCCCGCTCGCGATCAGCGTCGCGCAGGTGGACCAGATGAGCGGTGGGCGGGTCGAGTTCGGCTTCGGTACCGGCTGGTTCGACGCCGAGCACAAGGCGTACGGGATCCCCTTCCCGCCGCTCGGAGAGCGGTTCGCCCGCTTCGAGGAGCAGCTTGAGGTCATCACCGGCCTGTGGACGACCCCGCCGGGCGAGACCTTCTCCTTCGAGGGGGCCTACTACCGGCTCGCCGACTCCCCGGCCCTGCCCAAGCCCGCGCAGCACCCCCGGCCCCCGATGATCATCGGCGGCACCGGCGCCAAGCGGACCCCGCGCATCGCCGCGAAGTTCGCCGACGAGTACAACGTGCCGTTCAACGTCCTGGACGACACCGCCGCCGCCTTCGCCCGGGTCCGCCAGGCGTGCGAGGCGGCCGGGCGCGGGCCGATCGTGTACTCGGCCGCGCAGGTCGTCTGCGTCGGCGCAGACGAGGCCGAACTGGCCCGCCGCGCCGCCGCGATCGGCCGCGAGGTGCCGGAGCTGCGGCACAACGGCCTCGCCGGCACACCGCAGGAGGTGCTCGACAAGATCGGCGAGTTCGCCAAGGCCGGGGCCGAGCGGCTCTACCTGCAGGTCCTCGACCTGTCCGACCTCGACCACCTGGAGCTGATCGCCGCCGAGATCCTGCCGCACGTCTGAGGTCCACCGGCCGGGGGCCGGGCGAGGGGGCTCGCCGAATCGGGTGGCCGGTGTGATCGCCGAATCCGGTGGCCGGTGTGATCGTCGATAGGGAACAATCGGGCAGCGTGCTGCTCGCCATCTCGACGACCACGCGGCCGGCCACCGATCTCGGTTTCCTGCTGCACAAACACCCCGACCGGGTCCAGGAGTTCGCCCAGTCCTTCGGCGTCGCCCGGGTCTTCTACCCAGAGGCGACCGCCGAGCTCTGCACGGCCGCGCTCATGATCGAGGTCGACGCGGTGCGGCTGGTGCGCTCGCGGACGTCCTCGGCGCCGCCCGACTTCAGCCTCGGGCAATACGTCAACGACCGGCCCTACGCCGCGTCGTCCATGCTCGCCGTCGCGCTCGCGGACGTCTTCAGGACCGCCCGCGCCGGCATCTGCAAGGCCAGGCCCGAGCTCGCGGCCGGCCCGATCGACCTGTCGATCGCGATCCCCGCGCTGCCCTGCCGGGGCGGCGCCGACCTGGCGCGCCTGCTGTTCGAGCCGCTCGGCTGGAACGTCGAGGCGGCCCCCATCCCCCTGGACGAGGGGTTCCCGGCCTGGGGCGATTCCCGGTACGTGCGCCTGGCGCTGACCGGGTCGGTGCGGCTGGCCGACGCGCTGAACCACCTGTACGTCCTGCTGCCGGTGCTGGACGACGCCAAGCACTACTGGATCGCGCCCGACGAGGTCGACAAGCTGATCCGCGCGGGGGAGGGCTGGCTGGCGTCCCATCCCGAGCGCGGGCGCATCACCCGCCGCTACCTCGGCCGCCGCAGGGCGCTGACCGGCGCCGCGTTCGCCCGCCTGGCCGAGCTGGGCGACGACGTCGAGGAGGACCTGGAGCCGCCCGTCGAGGAGGAGCCCGCCGAGCCGTCCGCGCGGGGCCTTCCCGAACCGGGCGAGGCCGACGCCGAGACCGCCGAGGGTCCTCTGGAAGGCGCGGACGCCGGGGACAGCGAGGAGGCCGGGGACGCCGGGGATGCCGCCAAGCGGCCGCTCAACCACCTGCGCGGCGAGGCCGTGCTCGCCGTGCTGGCCGAGACGCATGCGCGCTCGGTGATCGACCTCGGATGCGGGTCCGGCCGGTTGGTCGGCGAGCTGCTGAAGAACCCCGCCTTCGCCAAGGTCGCCGGAGTGGACGTCTCGGCGCGGGCGCTGGCCCTGGCGGCGCGCCGCCTCAAGCTCGACCGCATGCCCGATTCCCGCCGCGAGCGCCTGACCCTGTTCCAGGGTGCCCTGACCTACACCGACGACCGCTTCTCCGGGTACGACGCCGCCGTGCTGATGGAGGTCGTCGAGCACGTCGACCCGCCGCGCCTGCCGGCCCTCGAACGGGTCGTGTTCGGCACGGCCCGCCCCGGCGTGGTGATCGTGACGACGCCGAACAGCGAGTACAACGTCCGGTACGAGTTCCTCGACGGCATGCGCCACCCCGACCACCGCTTCGAGTGGACCCGCGCCGAGTTCGCCGCCTGGGCGGAGCGGGTCGGCGGGGAGTACGGATACCGCGTGGAGTACCGGCCGGTCGGCGAGGAGGACCCCGAGGTGGGCCCGCCGACCCAGATGGGGGTGTTCAGCCGTGACTGAGGCCGTGAGTGAGGCCGTGACAGAGTCCGTGGCCGAGTCCGTGACAGAGGCCGTGACTGAGATCGGCGTGCCGGCGCTGTCGCTGGTGGTCCTGGTGGGCGTGTCGGGCAGCGGCAAGTCGACGTTCGCCCGCAAGCACTTCCTGCCGACCCAGGTGATCTCGTCGGACTTCTGCCGGGGCCTGGTCGCCGACGACGAGAACGACCAGGCCGCGACGCCGGACGCCTTCGACGTGCTGCACTACATCGTCGGCACCCGGCTGCGGCGCGGCCTGCTCACCGTCGTGGACGCGACCAACGTCCAGTGGGAGGCGCGCAAGAAGCTGGTCGAGCTGGCCAGGAGCCACGACGTGCTCGTGGACGCGATCGTGCTCGACGTCCCCGAGGACGTCGCGATCGCCCGCAACGCCCTGCGCCCCGACCGCGACTTCGGCGCGCACGTGATCGTCCGGCAGCGCAAGGACCTGCGCCGTTCGCTGTCGAAGATCTCCAGGGACGGCTTCCGCCGGGTCCACGTGCTCAGGGGCGAGGAGGCGATCGACGCCGCCACGATCACCTTCGAGAAGGCGTGGACCGACCGGCGTGAGCTGACCGGCCCGTTCGACGTCATCGGCGACGTACACGGCTGCCGCGCCGAGCTGGAGTCCCTTCTCGTCGCCCTCGGCTGGGAGTTGCGCCGCGACGACGCCGGGCGTCCGGTCGGGGCCGCGCACCCCGAGGGCAGGACGGCCGTGTTCGTGGGCGACCTCGTCGACCGGGGACCCGACTCGCCCGGCGTGCTGCGCCTGGTCATGGGCATGGTGGCGGCCGGGACGGCGCTGTGCGTGTCCGGCAACCACGAGAACAAGCTCGTCCGCGCGCTCAACGGGCGCAAGGTGTCGGTCACGCACGGCCTGGAGCGGTCGCTGGAGCAGTTCGCCGCCGAGCCGGAGGACTTCCGCGAGGCCGCCAGGACGTTCATGGACGGGCTGATCAGCCACTACCAGCTCGACGACGGCAAGCTGGTGGTCGCGCACGCAGGACTGAAGGAGGCCTACCACGGCCGCGCGTCGGGCCGCGTGCGGTCCTTCGCGCTGTACGGCGACACGACGGGGGAGACCGACGAGTACGGCCTGCCCGTCCGTTACCCGTGGGCCAACGACTACCGGGGCCGGGCGATGGTCGTCTACGGTCACACGCCGATCCCGGATCCGGAGTGGGTCAACAACACGCTGTGCGTGGACACCGGGTGCGTGTTCGGCGGCAGGCTCACCGCGCTGCGGTACCCGAGCCGCGAGCTGGTGTCGGTGCCCGCCGAGCGGGTCTGGTACGAGCCCGCGCGCCCGCTCGCCGGGTCCACCGCGCGCGACCCCGGCGTCCTGGACATCGGCGACGTGAACGGCACCCGGTACGTCGAGACGCGCACCGGCGGGAAGGTCAAGATCCGCGAGGAGAACGCGGCCGCGGCGCTGGAGATCATGAGCAGGTTCGCGGTCGACCCGCGCTGGCTGGTCTACCTGCCGCCGACCATGGCCCCGCCCGCCACCTCCCCGCTCGACGGCTACCTGGAGCACCCGGCCGAGGCGTTCGAGGAGTTCGCCTCCTTCGGCGTCACCGAGGTCGTGTGCGAGGAGAAGCACATGGGCTCGCGGGCCATCGCCGTGCTCGCGCGCACGCCCGAGGCCGCCGCGGCGCGCTTCGGCGTCGCCGACGGCAGCTGTGGGACCGTCCACACCCGCACCGGGCGGCCGTTCTTCGACGATCCGGCGCTGACCGAGCGGCTCGTGGCGCGCCTGAGGGAGGCCGTCTCGGACGCCGGGCTCTGGGGGAGCCTGGGCACCGAGTGGATCGTCCTGGACTGCGAGCTGCTGCCCTGGTCGGCCAAGGCCGAGGGGCTGATCCGCGAGCAGTACGCCTCGGTGGGCGCGGCGGCCCGCGCGTCCCTGCCCGAGGCGGTGGCGCTGCTGGAGGCCGCGGCCGGGCGCGGCCTGGACGTGGAGGGCCCCCTCGCCCGCACCCGCCGCCGCGCGTCCAACGCCACCCTGTTCCGGGACGCCTACGCGCGGTACTGCGGGCCGGTGTCGGGGCTGGACGGCATCCGGCTGGCGCCGTTCCAGATCCTCGCGGTGGAGGGACGGGCGACGGCGGCGCTGGAGCCGCACTCCTGGCACCTGGAGACGCTGGCCCGCCTGGAATCCGACGTCATCACCCCGACGCGGCACGTCTTCGTGTCCCTGGACTCCGAGGAGTCGCGGGCCGAGGCGACCGCGTGGTGGACCGCGCTCACCGGCGCCGGCGGGGAGGGCATGGTCGTCAAGCCGGTCCACCCGGGCCCCGGCCGCGTCCAGCCGGGGGTCAAGGTGCGCGGGCGCGAGTACCTGCGCATCATCTACGGCCCGGACTACACCGAGAGCATCGACGCGCTGCGCTCGCGCTTCCTCGGCAAGAAGCGGTCAATGGCGCTGCGCGAGCACGCCCTCGGCCTGGAGTCGCTGGCGCGGCTGGCCGAGGGCGAGCCGCTGTGGCGCGTCCACGAGCCGGTCTTCGCCGTGCTCGCCCTGGAGTCCGAGCCCGTCGACCCGCGGCTCTGACCCCACGGGGCCCGCCGGAAGGCGCGGTCAGGGCGTCCGGGCGGGCGCGGACAGCGGGCCGACCTCGCGGTGGACGTACGCCCGTAGTTCCTCGCCCTGGTCGTACAGGGCGGTCAGCGCCGCGAGGCAGGGGTCGATCACCTCGGGGTCGGTGATGCGCCGCCCCCCGAGGTGGGCGCCCGCCCCGTCGTACAGCACCTCGTACATCAGTCCGGACTCGAAGATCAGCAACTCGGGCAGCGGCCGGGAACGTTCGAACGGGCGCACGGCCGAGGCGGGCACCACGCGGGACCGCTCGCCGGCGTCGGCGCGCGCAGCGAGGACGTGCAGCTCCCACTGCATGTAGGGCGTGAGGGGCCACTCGACGACGCGGGCGCGGCGGAACTCGGCGTAGCCGTCGTACTCGGCGGGGAACCCCGCGCGCATCTCGCCGACGAGCCGCAGGGAACGTTCCCAGTCGCCTTCCGTCATGGCGACCCAGCTCGGCTCGTAGGGCTCGTAGAAGTGCTGGGCGCGTTCCAGCTTCCAGACCACGCCTTCGGCGCTCTCGTAGGCCGCGCGGAACTCCGGGCCGTACACCTCCGGTGGAAGGACCGCCGCGTCCGCCGTGCGTACCCGCTCGAACACCTCGGCGACCTCGACCACCTTGAGATCACGGCGATCAACGCGGGTCATCGGGACCATCGGCTGCTCCTCGTCGTCGGTACGGCGCTCCACGGAGTGCCGGCCGCGGAGCTTTGGCGTGGGGTACGGGGAGAACAGGCGCCACCATGCCCGGGCGTGTTCACAGCCAAACCCGGGAATGACAACGGTCTTCAAGACAAGGCAGATCATGAATCGGCTGACTTGGAGCGTCAAGGCCCAATTCGGGACGGCGGGCACTCGCGCGGCTACGGCGCGCAACCGCTCGGGGGGCGTCCGCGCAGGTCGGCGCGCATGCGAAAGGCCGGACGGGCACGCGGCCCGTCCGGCCGGAAGATCGGCTCGCGGATCGGCTTACAGGTCGGCTTACAGGTCGGCTTATGGGGCCCGGCGGCGGCTCAGAAACGGCGGCCGGCGCGGGGGTGGTGGTGACGGAGGCGGCGGTGCGCCAGGCCGAGCACGGCGAACACCAGCCACAGCAGGAACAGCACCTTCAGGACGCCGAACACCGGCCACAGCGAGCCGGAGACCAGCGAGGCGATCACCACGATCGCCAGGATGAACAGGAACACCGGCGGCCTGCCGTGCCGGCGGTGCGCGCGGTACCGCTCGTAGCGGGCCGCGCGCATGGCGTGCCGCCAGGCCAGGTCGCCGGGGTGAGGCCCCCAGGGAGGGCCGGACGCGCGGCCCCACGGCGCGGGATCGGCGTGCAGCGCGGGTCCCCACGCGGGCGCCCAGCCGGGCCGCCCGCCGTCCGCCCGGCGAGGCGCGGCGGGGCCGGGAAGGTCGGCCGTCACCCGGCGCAGCTCGCCGGCCGTGCGGGCGGCGAGGACGGTGTCGAGTCGTTCGTCCAGCTCTTCGTGGGTGAGACGGCCCTGCGCGAAGTGCTCGCGCAGGACGGTCATCACCTCGTCGCGCTCCGCGTCACCGATCCGCAGATCGTCCCGCGAGGTCATCGGGGGTCACTCCTCCGAGGTGTCGCCGTCGGCCAGAATCTGGTAGAGCTTGCGCCGGGTCTGGGCCAGGATCTGCTTGGCCTGCCCGATCTGGTTCTCGCTCCCAGTCTGCGCTATCTGGAAGAGCGCCGAGGCGGCCTGCCGGGACAGGTCGAAAAGCTCGTAGACCGTGTCGTCGACCTCGGGCGTCATGTCCTCCCACGGCGCGCGCACCTCGTCGGGGTGCTGTGTCACGTACTCACGGCCCGCGTCGGTGAGCTGGAACGTCTTGCGGCCCTCGGTCTCCTCGGAGCGCACCAGGCCCTCGTCGGTGAGCTGCTGCAGGGCCGGGTACACGGCGCCCGGGCTGGGCTTCCAGCCGCCCTGGCTGCGCTCGGCGATCTCCTGGATGATCTGGTAGCCGTTGCGGGGCTCCTCGCTCAGCAGCGCGAGGATCGCGGCCCGGACGTCGCCGCGCTTCGCTTTGCGCGGTCCCCGGCCGAACGGCCCGCCGCGTCCGAACGGGAACCCGGGCCCGCCGAAGGGGCCGCGCCCGAAGTCCCACGGGAAGGGGCCCGGCCCGCGGCGCCCCCGGTGGCGGCGCTCCCGGCCCTCGTGCTCGTCGCCGGGCCCCTGCGGGCCGTGTTGGTGGTGCTGGTGCCCCTGGTGCCAGCCCGAGGCCACGGAGCCGAACGCGGTCATCGCCGCGTCCCTGATCTCTCGCGGGTCGGGCCAGGGCCCTCTCATCGCATGTGCGTGTGTCATCGTCTTCCCCCTGACGTGGCGATCGACCGTCGACCGCTCTCGATGGCTCAACGATATATCGATACTGTTCTTAGAACAACCTCATACCCGAGATATCGGGGAGTCGTCCGTCGTGGGACCTGCGTGCGGGGAGGTGGGCGCGGTGGTCGCCGGAAGGCTCTACCTGCGCTTTGCCGCACAGGGTGATCGGATGCGAACCTTCCGTCACCGTACGGCGGAACGTGCCAAAAAATAGTGACGCAGCTCACGAAAATCCGGGAACAGGTCCTGAGATTCGAGCGTTACCACCTATCGACGGGTCCGTTCTGCTTTGAGAGGGCTGGGGGGTGCTCTTGGAGCGGAACGGTCCCGTCTGTCTATTTCCGGCCTCTTCCCGTCGCCGCCCCTACTGCCGAGTGACCTTCCGGTCCCGGTCAGGGTCACCTATCTCCGGGGCAAGCGACACGCCGGGCCGTTGGGGGCACGCTTCCCGGATATGACCGGGATTTTGCCGTAAGGTGCCCGAACGTGATCTACGCATGATGGGGCATACGCACGCGCTGAGCGGGGCTGCCGCCTGGTTACTCCTCGCGCCGGCGCTCACCGCCCTTCCCGCGCTCGGAGGTCCCGCCGCCGACCTCGCCCCCATGGTCGCGGGCGTGCTGTCGCCGGGCGAGCTGATCGCGGGAACGCTCGTCTGCGCCGGGGGCGCGATGCTCCCGGACCTGGACCATCCGCACGCGACGATCGCTCAGACCTTCGGCCCGGTGACGTGGGTGCTCAGCAAGGTGGTCAACTGGGTCAGCGGCGGCCACCGCCACGCGACCCATTCCCTGGCGTTCGCCGTCGCCGCCGGTTTCGGGGCATATTTCCTCGCCGACCGTTATCCCGTCGGCCGCGACATCGTCGTCATCCTCATGATCGGCCTGGCCGTCCGCGCCATCGGCATCGGCATCCCCGGCAAGACCGTCGTCTCGGCCCTGGTGAACATCGCGATCACCGCGGGGGCGTTCATCCTGTTGCAGTCGCGCGGGGTGGACTACCTCTGGCTCGGCTTCGCCGTCGCGATCGGCTGCCTGGCGCACGTGGTGGGGGACTGCCTCACCGAGCGCGGGTGCCCGGTGCTGTGGCCGCTCCAGCACCGATGGCTCCTGCCGTGGAAGATCGGCATCAAGACCGGCCGGGCGTTCGAGGTGAAGATCCTCGGGCCCGTCCTGTCGGTGGTCGTGATCGGCCTGTTCGCCGCCCGGCTCATACCGGTCGCCACGTGAGGCGCGCGACGCGGCGGTAGGCTACTCACTGTTAACTTGATGTCGAGATACATGACCAGATATCTTGATATCGAGACATCCTTCGCGCGTGCGAGGTTAGGTCCACCTAACTGCGGTGGTTACTCCGCCGGTGCGGCAGGATCTATGGGGCGAACCCGGCATTACGTGTGCGACCCACCATCAGTGGCGATGAGTTGGAACAAGGAGGCGAGTCCCTGTGTCCGCGAACAGCTTCGGTGCCCGTGACACACTTCGCGTCGGTGACGCGGCCTACGAGATCTACCGGCTGGACGCCGTCGAGGGGTCGGCGCGCCTCCCGTACAGCTTGAAGATCCTCCTGGAGAACCTGCTCCGCACCGAGGACGGCGCGAACATCACCGGCGAGCACATCCGCGCGCTCGGCCAGTGGGACCCGAAGGCCGCCCCCAGCGTGGAGATCCAGTTCACCCCGGCCCGCGTGATCATGCAGGACTTCACCGGCGTGCCCTGCGTGGTCGACCTCGCCACGATGCGCGAGGCCGTGCGCGACCTCGGCGGCGACCCGGCGAGGATCAACCCGCTCGCCCCCGCCGAGATGGTCATCGACCACTCCGTCATCGTCGACTTCTTCGGCGGCCCCGACTCCTTCCAGCGCAACGTGGAGCGCGAGTACGAGCGCAACCGCGAGCGCTACCAGTTCCTGCGCTGGGGCCAGACCGCCTTCGACGAGTTCAAGGTCGTCCCGCCGGGCACCGGCATCGTCCACCAGGTCAACATCGAGCACCTCGCCCGGGTCGTGATGACCCGCGACGGCAAGGCCTACCCCGACACCTGCGTCGGCACCGACTCCCACACCACGATGGAGAACGGCGTCGGCGTGCTCGGCTGGGGCGTCGGCGGCATCGAGGCCGAGGCCGCCATGCTCGGCCAGCCGATCTCCATGCTGATCCCGCGCGTGGTCGGCTTCAAGCTCACCGGCGAGCTCCCGCCGGGCGCGACCGCCACCGACCTGGTCCTGCGCATCACCGAGATGCTCCGCCGCCACGGCGTGGTCGGCAAGTTCGTCGAGTTCTACGGCGAGGGCGTCGCGGCCGTCCCGCTGGCCAACCGGGCCACGATCGGCAACATGAGCCCCGAGTTCGGCTCCACCTGCGCGATCTTCCCGATCGACGACGAGACCGTGAAGTACCTCAAGCTCACCGGCCGCCCGGACGAGCAGGTCGCGCTGGTCGAGGCGTACGCCAAGGCCCAGGGCCTGTGGCACGACCCGTCCCGCGAGCCGGACTTCTCCGAGTACATCGAGCTGGACCTGTCCACCGTCGTGCCGTCCATCGCCGGGCCCAAGCGCCCGCAGGACCGCATCGCGCTGGACGCCGCCAAGGAGACCTGGCGCCGCGACGTGCGGGTCTTCGTGCCGGACGCCGACGGCGTGGACGAGGAGGGCGAGGAGTCGTTCCCCGCCTCCGACGCGCCCGCGTCCAACTTCCGCGCCGACGGCGCGCGCCCGCACAACCCGACGCCGGTCACGCTCGCCGACGGCACGTCCTTCGAGATCGACCACGGCGCCGTCGTGATCGCCGCGATCACGTCCTGCACCAACACCTCCAACCCCTACGTCATGATCGGCGCCGCCCTGCTCGCCAGGAACGCCGTGGACAAGGGGCTGACCCGCAAGCCGTGGGTGAAGACCTCGCTGGCCCCCGGCTCGCAGGTCGTCACCGGCTACTTCGAGCGCGCGGGCCTCACGCCCTACCTCGACAAGCTGGGCTTCAACCTCGTCGGGTACGGCTGCACCACCTGCATCGGCAATTCCGGCCCGCTGCCGGAGGAGATCTCCGAGGCCGTCCAGTCCGGCGACCTCGCCGTCACCGCCGTCCTGTCCGGCAACCGCAACTTCGAGGGCCGGATCAACCCCGACGTCAAGATGAACTACCTGGCCTCGCCGCCGCTCGTCGTCGCCTACGCCCTGGCCGGCACGATGGACCTCGACCTGAACACCGAGCCGCTCGGCACGGGCGCCGACGGCGAGCCGGTGTACCTCAAGGACATCTGGCCCTCCCCGGAGGAGGTCAGCGCGGTCGTCAACTCCTCGATCGGCGAGGACATGTTCAAGCGCGACTACGCGGACGTCTTCACCGGCGACGAGACCTGGCGCTCGCTGCCGATCCCGACCGGCGACACCTTCGAGTGGGACCCGTCCTCCACCTACGTCCGCAAGGCGCCGTACTTCGACGGAATGCCGAGCGAGCCCGAGCCGGTCACCGACATCGCGGGCGCGCGCGTGCTCGCCCTGCTCGGCGACTCGGTGACGACCGACCACATCTCGCCGGCCGGTTCCATCAAGTCCGACTCGCCCGCCGGTCGCTACCTCAGGGAGAACGGCGTCGAGTTCAAGGACTTCAACTCCTACGGCTCGCGCCGCGGCAACCACGAGGTCATGATCCGCGGCACGTTCGCCAACATCCGCCTGCGCAACCAGATCGCGCCGGGCACCGAGGGCGGCTTCACCCGCGACTTCACCCAGGACGGCGGCCCCGTCTCCACGATCTACGACGCCTCGGTGAACTACCAGGCGGCCGGGACCCCGCTGGTCGTGCTCGCGGGCAAGGAGTACGGCTCCGGCTCCTCCCGCGACTGGGCGGCCAAGGGCACCGCGCTGCTCGGCGTCCGCGCCGTCATCGCCGAGTCCTACGAGCGGATCCACCGCTCGAACCTCATCGGCATGGGCGTGCTGCCGCTGCAGTTCCCCGAGGGCCACAGCGCGGCGTCGCTCGGGCTGACGGGCGAGAAGACGTTCGACATCACCGGCGTCGAGGAACTGAACGCGGGCACCATCCCGGCGACCGTGACGGTGACGGCCGACGGCAAGGAGTTCCAGGCCGTCGTCCGTATCGACACGCCCGGCGAGGCCGACTACTACCGCCACGGCGGCATCATGCAGTACGTCCTGCGCTCCCTGCTCGCCAAGAGCTGAGCAGGGTCACCGGGGCGCTCCGGCCCCGCACTCGGGGGTCACGAACTCCGACGACGACGGCCCGGCGTCCCACCCACACGCCGGGCCGTCCGGCTTTCCCGCCCCGGAGCCGTCCGGCGCGGTCCTACGGACGCTCCAGGTCGTAGGCGAGGGTCGGCCACGCGGACCGTCGCGACCACCGGTGCCGTTTCCGGGCGGGAGGCGCCTCGTCGCGAGGGATGACCCTTTGCGATGGGTGGGGCGCCGGAGTCTACGGTGCTATGCATGGGTCACGAGGTACTTCTGATATTTCTGGGTGGTTTGGCGGTATTCGTCGGGGCGGTGGTGCAGGGAGGGGTCGGGTTCGGGCTGGGCTTGCTGGCCGCGCCGATCATCACGGTGCTGGACCCCACGGTCATGCCGGGCGGCGTCCAGGTGGTCAACGCCACCCTGCCGCTGCTGACGCTGGTCGCGGAATGGCGCGCGATCGACTGGCGGGGGCTGGGGTTCGCGCTGCTCGGCAGGCTGCCGGGGACGGCGCTCGGCGGGCTCGTCGTCCTCTACGTCAGCACGCGGGCGCTCGGCGTCCTGGTCGGCGTGATGGTGCTCGTGGCGGTGGCGGTCACGGCCTCGGCCCTGGCCGTGCCCAAGAACGGCTTCACGCTGACCGCCGCCGGGCTCATCTCCGGGATCACGGGAACCGCCACCGGCATCGGCGGGCCGCCGCTCGGCATCGTGTACCAGCACGAGAAGGGGCCGAGGATCCGCGCGACGCTGGCGCTGTTCTTCTTCCTGGCCGCCCTGCAGTCGCTCGGCGTCCTCGCCGTCGTCGGCAGGCTGCCGCTCCGGTCGGTCCTCTGGGGCGCGGCGCTGATCCCGTTCATGGTCGCCGGGTTCGCGGCGTCGGGGCCGCTGCGGCGGTTCATGGACGGGGGAAGGATCCGGACCGGGATCCTCGTGGTGGCCGCCGTCTCGGCCTTCGTGCTGATCACGCGCAGCCTCGCAGGTTAAGCATGCGTTTCCCGATTGTTACCGGCGGCAACAAATTTTGACGCCCGGAGGTCTGGCGCACCGGCCCGGATCGGAATACGTTGCCGCAAACAACATTCAAGAAACGGCCAAGCCGCGACCCGGTGGAAGCCGTTCCTTCCCCCGGTCAGAGCTCGGCCGGGCACCTTCCACCCAGACCCCCAACGCCACGCCTCCCGTGGCGATCTCTGCAGAAAGGACCCGTGCACCCATGCGCAAGGGGATCCTCGGCCTGACCGCCGCCGCGGCGGCGCTCACTCTCGGTCTCACCGCCTGCGGGGGCAGCGACAGTGGTGACACCAGCGCGGCACCGTCCAGTGGGGGCGCCTCCACGTCCTCCGAGGCCAAGCCGGGCAAGATCGGCGTGATCCTGCCCGACAGCAAGTCGTCTCCCCGCTGGGAGACCGCCGACCACAAGTTCCTCGAAGAGGCGTTCAAGGCCGCGGGCGTCGCCTACGACATCCAGAACGCGCAGAACGACAAGACCGCGTTCCAGACGATCGCCGACCAGATGATCACCAACGGCGCCACCGTGCTGCTGATCGTCAACCTGGACAGCGGCACCGGCAAGGCCGTCATCGACAAGGCCAAGGCCCAGGGTGTCCCGGTCATCGACTACGACCGCCTGACCCTCGGCGGCGGCGCGTCGTACTACGTCAGCTTCGACAACGTCAAGGTCGGCCAGCTTCAGGGCGAGGGCCTGGTCCAGTGCCTCACCGACAAGAAGGTCGACAAGCCCATCATCGCCGAGCTCAACGGCTCGCCGACGGACAACAACGCGACGCTGTTCAAGCAGGGCTACGACGGCGTGCTCCAGCCGAAGTTCGACTCCGGCGAGTACACCAAGGGCCCGGACGAGTCCGTGCCGGAGTGGGACCCGGTCAAGGGCGGCACGATGTTCGAGCAGATGCTGACCTCCCAGCCCAAGATCGCGGGTGTGCTCGCGGCGAACGACAACCTCGGCAACGCCGCCATCACCGTGCTGAAGAAGCAGAAGCTCAACGGCAAGGTGCCGGTGACCGGCCAGGACGCGGGCGTCCAGGGCCTGCAGAACATCCTCACCGGCGACCAGTGCATGACCGTGTACAAGGCCGTCAAGAAGGAGGCCGACGCGGCCTCCCAGCTCGCCATCGCGCTCGCCAACGGCGAGAAGCCGACCGTGAGCGGGGTCACCAAGGACGCCCAGACCAACCAGGACGTCCCGTCCGTCCTGCTGGACCCGCAGGCGATCACCTTCGACAGCGTCAAGGACGTCGTCGCCGACGGCTTCGTCAGCAAGGACGAGCTCTGCACGGGCGAGTTCGCCGACCTCTGCACCAAGGCCGGAATCCAGTAGAACCGAGGTCCGGTACGGCCGCCGCTTCCCGGGGAGGCCTCCCACAGGAGGTCTCCCCGCCGGGGTGCGCGGCGTGTACCGTCAATCTCTTAGGAGCAACGTGTCATCGCAACCCGTCCTGGAGATCCGCGGGCTCGACAAGAGCTTCGGACCCGTGCAGGTCCTGCACGAGGTCGCCTTCTCGGCGTACGCCGGAGAGGTCACCGCACTTGTCGGCGACAACGGCGCCGGCAAGTCCACCCTGGTCAAGTGCATCGGCGGCACCTACCCGATCGACGCGGGCGAGATGCTGTTCGACGGCCGCCCGGTGCAGGTGAACAGCCCGCGCGAGGCCGCCGACCTCGGCATCGAGATCGTTTATCAGGACCTCGCCCTGTGCGACAACCTGGACATCGTCCAGAACATGTTCCTGGGCCGCGAGAAGAGGAGCGGGCTCGTCCTGGACGAGGCGACGATGGAGGAGATGGCGGCCAAGACCCTCGACAGCCTCTCCGTCCGCACCGTCAAGTCGATCCGGCAGCTCGTGTCCAGCCTGTCCGGCGGCCAGCGGCAGACCGTCGCCATCGCCAAGGCCGTGCTGTGGAACAGCAAGGTCGTCATCCTGGACGAGCCCACCGCCGCGCTCGGCGTCGCCCAGACCGCCCAGGTGCTGGAGCTGGTGCGCCGGCTGGCCGACAACGGCCTGGCGGTGATCCTCATCTCGCACAACATGAACGACGTCTTCGCCGTCTCGGACCGGATCGCGGCGCTGTACCTCGGCCGCATGGCCGCGCAGGTGAAGACGGCCGACGTCACCCACGCGCAGGTCGTCGAGCTGATCACCTCGGGACGCAGCGGCGAGCTCGGCCTGCAGAACGTCAACGGAGTCACCGCATGAGTACGACGATGCTTCCCGGCACGAAGACCGCCGCGCCGTCGCCCGGCATCGGCGAGAACGTCCGTGCCTACATCGGACGGGTCCGGGGCGGTGACATGGGCGCCCTGCCGGCCATCCTCGGGTTGCTCGTGCTGTGCACCACCTTCGCGATCCTGCGGCCGGTGTTCCTATCGGCGATCAACTTCGCCAACCTGTTCACCCAGGGCGCCGCGATCAGCGTGATCGCCATGGGACTGGTCTTCGTCCTGCTCCTCGGTGAGATCGACCTGTCCGCGGGGTGGACCAGCGGCGTCTGCGCGGCGGTGCTCGCCGTCGCCATGACCCAGAACGGCCTGCCGTGGTACGTCAGCGTCGGCGCGGCGATCCTCACCGGCGTCGTGATCGGCCTCGCGCTCGGCGCGCTGGTCGCCAAGCTCGGCATTCCCTCCTTCGTGGTGACGCTGGCCGCCTTCCTCGCCTTCCAGGGCGCGCTCCTCGTCCTGGTGCGCGAGGGCAACAACATCGCCATCCGCGACCCGGTGATCATCGCGATCGAGAACAGGTACCTCCCGCCGGCCCTCGGCTGGATCTTGTACGCGGTGTGCGTCCTCGCGTACGCCGCCCTGCAGATCGTGCGGGCGCGCCGCCGCGCCGGCCGCGGCCTCTCGGCCGACCCGGTCACGCTCATCGCCGTCCGGGTGGGCGCGCTGGCGATCCTCGGCGGGCTCGCGGTCTACGCCCTGAACCTGGAGCGCAGCCGCAACGCCCTGCTGGTCTCGCTCAAGGGCGTGCCGATCGTCGTCCCGATCATCCTGGCGCTGCTGATCTTCTGGACGTTCGTCCTGCGCCGCACGGCCTTCGGCCGGCACATCTACGCCGTCGGCGGCAACGCCGAGGCCGCCCGCCGCGCCGGCATCAACGTGGACCGCATCCGGGTCAGCGCCTTCGTCATCTGCTCCGGCATGGCGTCCGTGGGCGGCATCGTCCTGGCGTCCCAGGCCAGTTCCGTCGACCCCAGCACGGGCGGCAGCGACGTGCTGCTGTTCGCGGTCGGCGCCGCGGTCATCGGCGGCACCAGCCTGTTCGGAGGCAAGGGCAGGGTGCTGGACGCGCTGCTCGGCGGCGCCGTGGTCGCGGTCATCAACAACGGCATGGGCCTGATGGGTTACAGCGCGAGCGTCAAGTACATCGTCACCGGGCTGGTCCTGCTCCTGGCCGCCGGGGTCGACGCGCTCTCCCGCAAGCGCGCCGCCGCCTCTGGTCTAGGGTGATTCCTGCCTGTCCGTCCCAGTAATTTGCCAAGGAACGTCTATGGTGTTCATATGAACACCGGCGGGGTTCCCGTGCCGGTGTGCCGCCGGCGCGCGGCCTGTCCGGGGACGGCCTCGCCGCTCCGCCTATGTGACAGCACGAACGAACCAGAGGACCAACGATGATGCGCGCGGGGCCCTCGCAGGAGGAGATCCGGCGCCAGAACCTCGGGGCGCTCCTGCGGCACGTCCATCTCAGCGGGCCCACCTCCCGCGCCGAGCTCACCAGCAGGATGGGGCTCAACCGCAGCACGATCATGGCGCTCACCGCCGACCTCACCGCGGCGGGCCTCGTCCGCGAGGAACTGCCCGGGGAGACCGGGCGGGCGGGCCGCCCGTCCCTGGTGGTGCGTCCCGAGTCGTCCCGGGTGTACGTCCTGGCGTTCGACATCGGCGTCGACCGGCTCGTCGCCGCCCGGGTGGGCCTGGGCGGCGTGATCCTCGACCGCGTCGAGTCCCCGCGCGAGCGTGGCCCATTCTCGCTCGGCGAGGTGTCCGGCCTGCTGGCGGGCTTCACCGGCCGGATGCTGAAGAAGGTCGGCGCCGACGCGGTGTGCGTGGGCGCGGGCGTCTCCTTCTCCGGCGGCGTCCGCCGGCTCGACGGCGTCGTCAGATTCAGCCCGAACCTGGGCGTCTCGGACGTTCCCCTCGGCGCGGAGCTGGAGTCCAGGCTGGGGCTCGGCATCCCCGTCGCCGTGGGCAACGACGCCAACCTCGGCGCGCTCGCCGAGCAGGCCCGGGGCGTCGGGGCCGGGTCCCGTGACCTCATCTACCTGCACGGCGACGTCGGCATCGGCGGCGGCATCATCGCCTCCGGTCAGTTGCTCGGCGGCCACGGCGGCTACGGCGGCGAGGTCGGGCACATGGTGGTCAACGCGGGGGGACGGCCGTGCGGCTGCGGGTCCCGCGGCTGCCTGGAGGCCGAGGTGGGGGAGCGGGCGCTGCTGGAGGCCGCCGGGCGGTTCGGCCACCAGGTCGGCCGTGACGCCGTGCGCGCGGTCGTGGACGCCGCCGACCGCGGCGACGTCGTCGCCCGCGAGGCTCTGCTGCGCGTGGGCGACTGGCTCGGCCTCGGCGTGGCCAACCTGGTGAACATCTTCAACCCCGAGATCGTCGTCTTCGGGGGCATGCTCAGGGAGATCTACCTGGGCGCCGCGGCCCAGGTGCGCAGCCGGATCAACACCGACGTCCTGCACGCCTCCCGCGAGCACCTGCGGCTGCGCACCCCCGTGCTCGGGGACGACACGACGCTGGTGGGGGCCGCCGAGCTGGCCTTCGCCCAAGTGCTCGCCGACCCTCTGGACGCCCTCGCCCGCGTGGGCGCCTAGCCGGGCCGCTCTCTGCCGGGGACCGCTCTCTACGCCACCATCGAGGCGCCGGCGATCCAGGAGTTGCACGCGGCCGGGCCCGCGGCCTTGAAGCCGCGGTTCAGCCAGTTGGCGATGTTGCGGCCCTTGCCGTGGTCGCGCGCGTCGGTGGTCTCGTCGCCGCTGCGCCGGTCGGCTTCCAGCAGCGCCCGCCAGTCGTCCGTGGAACGGTCGAGGGAACTCCAGACGCTGCCGATGAAGGCGCCCGCCAGGCATTCGGCCTGGAGTTCGTGCCTGCGGGTCTGCTCGTCGTACTCCGACCGGCCGCGGCCGGGGAGGTTGTTGTAGGCCTTCCACATGCCCGCGAGGTTCTGGACGTGGTGGCCGTACTCGTGGGCGATCACGTCCATGAGGAAGAGGTCCTCGGCGTTGCTCATGACGGACTTGTCCAGCAGGAACACGATCTGGCGCGTCGGGTTGCAGTAGATCGCCTGGACGTACTTGCCCCACTTGTCCCCGCACGCCCGCTGGGGCTTGGTGATGAACTTCACAGTCGGCGCGACGAACGGGATGCCCGCCCGCTTGAACTGGGCCGACCACACGTCGTTCAGGCACGAGACCAGCGGAGTCAGGTAGCGCTTGGCCGAGGCGACGTCCCCCGCCTCCACGGGCTGTTCGGGACAGGACGTGCGGGGAAGAGGCCCGGAGGAGTACAGCGGGCTCCCGGTGAGGACCGGCGCGTTCTTGATCGGATAGGCCCAGGATGTGCCCTGGAAGAGCAGCGGTGCGACCAGGGCCAACAGGACGACAAGGGAGAGCTTGCGCATGACCCCATGAGGGTACGCGACACGCCCACACCTCGTAAAACCGATCTAATGTGGGCAAGCTGTGAAGGTTTGGCGAGGCTCTCACGGGAGCGCCGCCGGGGTGGGATCCTTGGGCAAATAGACTTCGGGCCAGGTCGGCGAACAGGTAAACAGGCGAGCAAGTGGAGGAGATGATTCCGTGAGCGAGCGGAGCCAGCGGAGCGACGGTCCTGATGACGGACAGGCCGACCTTCTCGCCTCGGTGAAGGGTCCAGGGGACCTCAAGCGGCTGGAGCCCGGCGAACTGCCCCTCCTGGCCGCCGAGATCCGTGACCTTCTCGTCTCCACGACCTCCCGTACGGGCGGTCACCTCGGCCCCAACCTGGGCGTCGTCGAGCTGACCATCGCGCTGCACCGCGTGTTCGACTCCCCGCGCGATCGCATCCTGTGGGACACCGGCCACCAGGCGTACGTCCACAAGATGCTCACGGGCCGCGCCGGCGACTTCGACACCCTGCGCAAGGAGGGCGGCCTGTCGGGGTACCCGAGCCAGGCCGAGTCCGAGCACGACATCATCGAGAACTCCCACGCCTCGACGGCCCTGTCCTACGCCGACGGCCTGGCCAAGGCCTACAAGCTGCGCGGCGAGACCGGCCGCACGGTCGTCGCGGTGATCGGCGACGGCGCGCTGACCGGCGGCATGGCCTGGGAGGCGCTCAACAACATCGCCGGCCACGCCAAGGACCCCGACCTGCCGCTGGTCATCGTCGTCAACGACAACGGCAGGTCCTACTCGCCCACCATCGGCGGGCTGGCCTCCCACCTGGCGTCCCTGCGCATGACGCAGAACTACGAGCACATGCTGGAGTTCGTCAAGCACAACCTCGGCCGCGTCCCCGTCGTCGGCGCCCCGCTGTACGACACGCTGCACGGCGTCAAGAAGGGCATCAAGGACGTCCTGGCGCCCCAGGTCATGTTCGAGGACCTCGGGCTGAAGTACGTCGGCCCGATCGACGGCCACGACGAGCAGGCGGTCGAGGCGGCCCTGCGCAAGGCGCGCGACTTCCGCGGCCCCGTCATCGTCCACGTCCTCACCACCAAGGGCCACGGCTACGCGCACGCCGAGAACCACGACGAGGACTGCTTCCACTCGCCGCAGCCCTTCGACCCGCTGACCGGCGAGGAGCAGCCCCGGCCCCACGGCTGGACCAACGTCTTCGGCCAGGAGCTCGTCCGGCTCGGCGCCGAGCGGCCCGACCTGGTGGCGATCACCGCCGCCATGCTGCACCCCACCGGCCTGGCCGCGTTCGCCGAGGCCTACCCCTCGCGCATCTACGACGTCGGCATCGCCGAGCAGCACGCCCTGACCAGCGCGGCGGGCCTCGCCCTCGGTGGCGTGCACCCGGTCGTCGCCGTCTACGCCACGTTCCTCAACCGCGCCTTCGACCAGCTCCTGATGGACGTCGCGCTGCACCGCCTGCCCGTCACCGTCGTGCTGGACCGCGCCGGCGTCACCGGCGACGACGGCGCGAGCCACAACGGCATGTGGGACCTGTCGATCCTCCAGGTCGTCCCCGGACTGTCGATCGCCGCGCCGCGCGACGCCTCGCGGCTGCGCGAGCTGCTCGGCGAGGCGGTCGAGGTGGACGACGGCCCGACCGTCCTGCGGTTCCCCAAGGGCGCGGTCGGGCCCGAGATCCCCGCCACCGGAAAGCTCGGCGCGATGGACGTCCTGCGGGACGGCGGTGAGAGCGCCGACGTCCTGCTGGTGGCCGTCGGCCCCATGGCCGCGATCTGCCTGGAGGCCGCCGCACTGCTGGACGCGCACGGCATCTCGGCCACCATCGTCGACCCGCGCTGGGTCAAGCCGCTGGACGACGCGCTGGCGGGCGCCGCGCGCGCCGCCCGGCTCGTCGCCGTCGTCGAGGACAACGGCCGGGTCGGCGGGGTGGGCGACGCCGTGGCGCGCCTGCTCAGGGACGCCGAGATCGACGTCCCGGTGCGCACGTTCGGCGTCCCCCAGCGGTTCCTCGGCCACGCCAAGCGGCCCAAGATCCTCGCCGAGGCGGGCCTCACCGGGCAGGACATCGCCCGCCGGATCACCGAGACCGTCACCCGCGGCGCGCCCGTCCTGGAGGAGCACCCCGCCTCCTGACCGACGCCCGTGATCCTCCTTTCCGCCGGTCGGCGCCCGGCGGAAACGGGGAGGAATGTTCGGTCTGACCTGGGGTACTCGTGGTGTGCGCTTTCCTCGTGAAGGTGTAGCACATGGTCGAGGGCGATCAGGGGCGTGCCGAATGTCTGTGCTGCGGACGATGTTCCGGACGAAGCCGGTCGAGCTGTCGATCGAGGACACCGAGGGTTCCGGGCATCGGCTGCGGCGCCACCTGAGCGCGCTCGACCTGACCGTGTTCGGCGTCGGCGTGATCGTCGGTACGGGCATCTTCGTCCTGACCGGGCAGGTCGCCCGGGAGACCTCCGGCCCGGCGGTCGCGCTGTCGTTCGTCATCGCCGGCGTCGTCTGCGCCCTCGCGGCCCTGTGCTACGCCGAGTTCGCCTCCACCGTGCCGGTGGCCGGGTCGGCGTACACCTTCTCCTACGCCACGCTCGGCGAGTTCCCGGCGTGGATCGTCGGCTGGGACCTCATGCTGGAGTTGGCCCTCGGCGGGGCCGTGGTCGCGGTCGGCTGGTCGGGGTACTTCGCCGAGCTGCTGGCCGCCATGGGCGTCGACCTGCCGTCGTCGCTGACAGGGGAGAACGCGACGTTCAACGTCCCGGCGGCCGTCATCGTGCTGGCGCTCACGGCCGTGCTGGTGGCCGGCATCAAGCTGTCCGCGCGGTTCAACCTCGTCATCGTCACCGTCAAGGTGGCCGTGATCCTGCTGGTGATCGTGGCGGGGCTGTTCTTCGTGAGGAGCGCGAACTTCACCCCGTTCATCCCGCCCGCGCACCCCACGCCGGCGGTCGAGGGGCTCAAGGCGCCGCTGATCCAGACCCTGTTCGGCCTCACCCCGGTCGCCTACGGGGTGCTCGGCGTGTTCTCGGGCGCCGCCATCGTCTTCTTCGCCTTCATCGGCTTCGACATCGTCGCCACCGCCGCCGAGGAGACCCGCCGCCCCCAGCGCGACCTGCCGGTCGGCATCATCGCCTCCCTGGCCATCTGCACCTTCCTGTACGTCGCGGTGTCGCTGGTCGTCGTCGGCATGCAGCGGTACGACCGGCTGAACAGATCGGCCCCGCTGGCCGGCGCGTTCCGCGCGCTCGGGCAGAACTGGCTGGCCACGATCATCAGCGTGGGCGCGCTGGCGGGGCTGACGACGGTCGTGATGATCCTCATGCTCGGCCAGAGCCGCGTGTTCTTCGCGATGAGCCGCGACAACCTGCTGCCCCGGCCCCTGGCCGCCGTCCATCCCCGCTTCGGCACGCCGTACGTCATCACGATCATCATCGGGGCGGTCACCGCGCTGCTGGCGGGGCTGATCCCGCTCTCGGCGCTGGCCGAGCTGGTCAACATCGGCACGCTGTTCGCGTTCGTCCTGGTGTCGGTGGGCGTGGTGATCCTGCGCCGCACCCGCCCCGACCTGCCGCGGGCCTTCCGCACGCCGCTGGTGCCGCTCGTCCCCGTCCTCTCGGTGCTGGCCTGCCTCTACCTCATGCTCAACCTGCCGGCGGAGACCTGGCTGCGCTTCCTGGTCTGGATGGGCGCCGGAGTCGTGATCTACTTCCTGTACGGCAGGCGGCACAGCCGCGTCGAGCGGGAGTCCCGGGTGCCCGTCACCTGATCGTTGCCGGGATCGGTTACCGTGCGTATGGGGGTCTGGGCCGTCGGTCCGGCCCCGCGGCGGCACGCCGGCCACGGGAGGCGATCATGGCCACGCTCGAAGACATCGCCAGGCACGCGGGGGTGTCGCTGGCGACCGCCTCGCGGGTCCTCAACGGCAGCACACGTCACGTCGGCGCGGTCATGCGCGAGCGGGTCGAGTTCTCGGCCGCCAAGCTCGGCTACCGCGTCGACGCCGCAGCCCAGACCCTGGCGCGCGGCGCGAGCAACGTCGTCGGCATCGTGATCCAGGACCTCACCGACCCCTACTTCGCCGCCATCGCCGACGGCGCGATCCGCGCGGCCGACGGCCACGACATGGTCGTCACCCTGGGCACCACCTACCGCGACCCCGAGCGCGAGATCGCGCTGGTGGCCACGCTCAACGCCCAGCGCGCCCGGGCCGTGCTGATCGCGGGCTCCCGGGTCACGGACGAGGCCGTCCTGCGCCGGCTGCGCGCCGAGCTGGACGTGTACCGCGCCGGCGGGGGACGCGTCGCCGTCATCGGCCAGGACATCCTCGGCACCGACACCGTGGCCCCGCTGAACCGCGAGGGGGCCTACGACCTGGCGGTGGCGCTGGCCGGCCTCGGGCACCGCCGTTTCGCGACGCTCGCCGGGCCGCCCAACCTGCTGACCGCGATCGACCGCGCCGGGGGGTTCGCCGCCGCGCTCTCCGACCTCGGGCTCCCGCCGCCGCTGGTGGTGCGCGGCGCGTTCGACCGCGACGGCGGGCACGCCGCCACCTGCGAGCTGCTGGCCCTGCGCAGTGACGTGACCTGTGTGTTCGCGGTGACCGACGTCATGGCGACCGGAGCCCTCGCCGCCCTGAGGGAGAACGGCGTCGAGGTGCCGCGCGACATGTCGCTCGCGGGGTTCGACGACATCGCCCCCCTGCGCGACCTGGTCCCCTCCCTCACGACCGTGCGGCTGCCGCTGGCGCGCATGGGCTCGCTGGCGCTGGACCTGGCCCTCGGCCACGAGGGCGTCCCCAGGCGCGAGACGGTCGGCGGAGAGGTCGTGCTCCGCGACAGCGTGAGGCCGGTGACCGGCTGACCGGCCCCCCGCTGTGCCGAAGGTCCGCGGGCGCCGTGGCGGTGCCCGCGGGTCAGTTCGTCAGGGACGCGGGCGGGGGCTCGTCGATCTCGCCCTTGACCACGAGGCGGATCAGCGCCTGGGACAGGGGATGCGCCGTCAGCTCGATCTGCCACCCGCGCGCCCCGAGCTCGCGCAGCCGCGCCGCCACCCCCTCGTCGCCGAGGTCGGCGGGCGGCTCCCAGGTCAGGCGCCGGATCGCCTCCGGCTGCAGCAGGTTCTCCGTGGGCATGCGGTTGGCGTCGGCCAGGGCCGCCACGGCGGCGCGGGCGGCGGCCAGGCGCCTGGCCGCCGCGGGGTCGCGGTCGGCCCACCGGTTGGCGGGGGGAGGACCCTCGCCCGGCCCGCTGGGCTGCGGGAGCTCGGTCTCGGCCAGCGCGCGGGCGCGGCCGATGGCGTTCAGCCACTCGCGCAGGTGACGCCGGGCGCTGCGCCCGGTGAACGGCGCGATCTCGGTCAGCGCCTTGGTGGTGCGCGGCTGGTCCAGCGCCGCGGTCACGATCGCCGAGTCCGGCAGCACGCGGCCGGGCGCGAGGTCGGACTCGCGGGCCAGTTCGTCGCGCAGCGTCCACAGCTCGCGCACCACGGCCAGCCCGCGCAGCGTGCGCACGCGGTGAATGCCGGAGGTGCGCCGCCATGGGTCGGTGCGCGGCGGCGACGGGGGAGCGGCGAGGATGGCGGCGAACTCCTCCTGCGCCCACGTGAGCTTCCCGCCGGTGGAAAGCTCCTCGTACAGCTTGTCGCGCAGCTCGATGAGCACCTCGACGTCCAGCACGGCGTAGCGCAGCCAGTCCTCGGGGAGGGGGCGCTGCGACCAGTCGGCCGCCGAGTGGCCCTTCTCCAGGCGCAGGCCGAGGACGTTCTCGACCATCGTGCCGAGGCCGACGCGCTCGTACCCGAGCAGGCGCCCGGCGAGCTCGGTGTCGAACAGGGTGCGGGGGGTGAAGCCCAGCTCGGCGAGGCAGGCGAGGTCCTGCGTGGCGGCGTGCAGCACGATCTCGGCGTCGGCCAGCGCCTCGTCGAGCTCCGACAGGTCGGGGCAGGCGACCGGGTCGACGAGCACGCTGCCCGCCCCGGCGCGGCGGAGCTGCACCAGGTAGGCACGGCCGCTGTAGCGGTAGCCGGAGGCGCGCTCGGCGTCGACGGCCACCGGGCCCGTGCCCTTGGCGAACGCGCGGACGGCCGCCGCGAGCGCGCCGGCGTCCTCGATGACCGGCGGGATGCCCTCGCGGGGTTCCAGGAGCGGCACTATTTCGGATGCGGGGATGATTTCGTCGTCGGTCACGTCCTGAAGGGCTCCGGGTCTTCTCGACGCGCGGACCGCGGCGGGAGGGCCGCGACGTCAGGTGGCAGGGGTGGGATGCCCGCCGCGAGGCACATCAGGTCGCACCATGCGGCGACGTGGGCCGACAGGTCCTCCTCCAGCGGGGACCACGACGCGCGCAGCTCCAGCTCGGTGGTGATCGGGTCGTCGGCCTTGTTGCCGAAGCCCTCCGACACCGCGCGGGTGACGGTGCCGCCCGCCGCGGCGTACCCGGCCCCGTGGGAGTCGAGGGCCTCGGTCAGCCAGCTCCACGCCACAGGCCCGAGCATCGGGTCGGAGGTGATCTCGGGCTCCATGTCGGCGCGGACGTAGGCGACCAGGCGGAAGGGGCCGTCCCAGCCGCGCTGGCCGTCGGGGTCGAACAGCATGATCAGGCGGCCGACGGCGAGCTCGTCGTCGCCGCGGTAGACCGACGCGCCGACCGCGCCGGAGTAGGGGGCCAGCCGCTGCGGCGCGGGGATGTCCTCCAGCTCGATCTCCGGCCTGACATCGGCGGGACGCAGGCTCGCCAGGGCCCGCCGGAATGCGGCGGGGGCCGGCGGCGCGTCACCGATGGTCATGATTGCAGCGTAGGCCGGAACGGGTGGTGCCGGGAACAGGGGGGTATGCGCGGAATGCATGGATGGTGATCAAGCTCTCGTCACCGGGGCGCCGCCACGCTCCGCACACCCCAGGAATCGGCGGCCGTCGTGCGCGTCGAGGCGAGGGAGCCGCGCCACGCCCCGTTCGACGGCAAGGTGCGCACAATGCACAGTGCGGTGCTCGGAGGAACTCCACATCGCGGTCATCGCGGGCCTTTCGTCGGGTCCCAAGATCGAGAGTTCGCGCGGACAAGACTGCGCGCCGCCTGGCCGACGCTCCCCCCGCGGGCCCTGTCCGTGAACTCGGGGCTGGTCCGACGTTGACACGTCACGGCGACATTTCCCCGCAACGCGCTCGGCGTGTCCCGAAAGTGGTCACCGAATCGCCGCCGCGCGGCGATTTGACGAACATTTGAACCAGCCGCGACATGATCACGGACCTCTCGTGAGACGTACTGTACCCGTGCCTGGGAGCGCGTTGACGCGGCCTGCCCTCCGGTGCGGGCCCTCGGCCGGCCGTCGAACCAGACATAGTGTACGGATCGCGGCTTCCATCATCATCGCCGGACATCCGCCCGGTAAATATCGTTTTCGCGGCAAGCTTTGGTATTGCCCCCGGGACCACCTCCGGTGCCCGCGAAACCGCCCGGACCGGCCCCCGTCGCCCTCCCGGGCGGCGAGATCTGAGCACGCACGCGATACGTGGACCGGCACCCCTCCATGGCACTCTGGAAGGGTGAACTCCGAGACCGCCGAATCCCTGTTCATCCGCGCCTGCCGCCGCCTGCCGGTGCCGCACACCCCCGTCTGGTACATGCGGCAGGCGGGCCGCTCACTGCCCGAGTACCGCGCCGTCCGCTCCGGCGCGCCGATGCTCACCGCGTGCGCGACCCCCGACCTCATCGTGGAGATCACGATGCAGCCCGTGCGGCGGTACGGGGTGGACGCGGCGATCTTCTTCAGCGACATCGTCGTGCCGCTCAAGGCCATCGGCGTCGACCTCGACATCAAGCCCGGCGTCGGCCCCGTGGTCGCCGAGCCGGTCCGTGACCGCGCCGCGCTCGACGCGCTGCGCCCCCTGGACCCCGACGACGTGCCCTACGTCACCGAGGCCGTCCAGGCGCTCGCCAAGGAGCTCGGCCCCACCCCGCTGATCGGCTTCGCGGGCGCGCCGTTCACGCTCGCGTCCTACCTCATCGAGGGCGGCCCTTCCAAGAACCACGACCACACCAAGGCCATGATGTACGGCGACCCCCGGCTGTGGCACGCGCTCATGGGCCGCCTCACCGACATCACCATCGCCTACCTGCGGGTGCAGGCCGACGCGGGCGCCTCGGCGCTCCAGCTCTTCGACTCCTGGGTCGGCGCCGTCGCCCCCGAGGACTACCGCGAGTTCGTCCTCCCGTACACCAGCCGCATCTTCGCGGGCCTGGCCGACCTGGACGTGCCGCGCATCCACTTCGGCGTGGGCACCGGCGAACTGCTCGGGCTGCTCGGCGAGGCCGGCGCCGACGTCGTGGGGGTCGACTGGCGGGTGCCGCTGGACGAGGCCACGCGCCGCGTCGGCCCCGGCAAGGCCCTCCAGGGCAACCTCGACCCGGCGATCCTGCTCGCGCCGTGGGAGGTCGTCGAGCGCCGTGCCCGCGACATCCTGGCGCGCGGGCGGGCGGCCGAGGGGCACGTGTTCAACCTCGGCCACGGCGTGCTGCCGTCCACCGACCCCGCCCAGCTCGCCCGCCTCACCGACCTCGTCCACGAGGCCTCCGCCCGCTGACCGCCGTCACGCCTCCGGCCGCCCTGGCTCGGGGGCGGGCGAGCCCTCCGCCGCGGCCTCGCGACGCTCGCCCTCGCCGTCGGGGGCCGCGGGCGCGGCGGCCACGGCCACGACGCGCTCGGCTTCCGCGCGCTCGGCCTCCGCGCGCCGGCGCCTTGCGCGGCGGCGTACGGCGGAGACGGCGAACCACACCACCGCCAGCACGACCAGCCAGGGCAGCAGCGCGCCCAGCACCGTCAGCACGACCTTGAAGCTCGTCACCAGGGCGTCCCAGCCGTCCCTGAGACCGCTCAGGAAGCCCGGCGGGTCGTCTTCCGGATCCGGGATGACCGCGGCGGGCCCGACGACGCGCAGGGTGAGCGTGGCCTCGGCGGTCCGCGCCGCCAGCGACTTCTGCCGGGCCTGGAGCGACTCCAGGTCGGCCTCCCTGGTGGAGATCTCCCGTTCGACCGACAGGACCTCCCCGATCGTCTTGGCCTTGCTCAGCAGCGAGCGGAGCTGGTCCAGCGAGGACTGCGCCGACTTCAACCGGCTGTCGACGTCGGCGACCTGCTCGGTCACATCCTCGGTGGCCTGGCGCAGCGCCTCCCGCTTGCCGAGCTCCTTGCCGAGCCGCCCGAGAAGGGCCTGGTAGCCGTCCGGCGGCACCTTGAAGACCAGCGTCGCGCCACCCCCGCCCTCGTCCGAGGTGGACTCCTCGGTGTCCAGGCGCCCGCCCGACGCGGCGACGATCTGCTTGGCCTTCTCCGCGGCCGCGGTCACGTCCTTCGCCCGGACCGTCATGTCGCCGGTGTAGACGATCGACCGCACCGGTTCGGCGATCTTCACGGGGGAGCCCGCCTCACCGGCCGCCGCGTCCCGCTGAGGGGCCGCGCCGCCGGAGCCCGCCGAGCCGCTCGCCACCTCCGCACTCGCGTCGGCCGGGACCGGCATCCGCGCCGCGTCCTGGCGCGCGGCGGGCGCGCTGCCGACGGCGACCATGCCACCGTCTCCGCCTCCGCAGCCCGCCAACAGGACGACGGCCCCTGTGAGGGACGCCAGCAGGGCCGCACGGCACCGTAATCTGCTCATGCCCCTGTTGACGGGTGCGGCGGGCCCGCGGTTGGGTGGCGCACGTCACAATGCCGTCACGTTCTGGGCGGCCGCCCGGCCCCCTACCGCCGAGGGGTTCGTCCCCAGGCCGGGCCCGGCCGCCGTCCGGGGCGACGCCCTAGGCGGGTAACGTCTTGGGGCATGGAAGGGACTCGGCGGCACGTCGTGGTCGTGGGCGGGGGCATAGCGGGCCTGGCCGCGGCGTGGCATCTGCGGCACGAGGACCCCGGCCTCGCCGTGACAGTCCTGGACGGCGCTCCCCGCGTCGGGGGCAAGCTGCGGACCTCGGAGGTCGCGGGCATCCCCGTCGACGAGGGCGCCGAGGCCATGCTGGCCCGCCGTCCCGAAGGCCGCGAGCTGGCCCGCGCGGTGGGCCTCGGCGACGAGCTCGTCCACCCCGCCCCGGCCGGCGCCTCGATCTACAGCAGGGGCGCGCTGCGCGCCATGCCGAAGCGGCAGGTCATGGGCGTCCCCGCCGACGTCGCCGAGCTCGGGCGCTCGGGCATCCTCTCGCCGGCCGGGCTGGCCCGGGTGCCGGTCGACCAGATCCTTCCGGCGACGCTGATCAGCTCCGACGTGTCGGTGGCCGCCTACATCCGCGCGCGCATGGGCGGCGAGGTCGTCGACCGCCTGGTCGAGCCGCTGCTCGGCGGGGTCTACGCCGGCCGCGCCGAGACGCTCTCGCTGGACGCCACCATGCCGCACATCGCGGCCGTGGCCCGCACCGAGCGCTCGCTGCTGAGGGCCGCGCGCGGCATCGCCGACGACGCCCCCAAGGACGCCGGGCCCGTCTTCACCACGCTGAGCGGCGGCATGGGCGGCCTGCCCGAGGCCGTGGCCCGCGCCTCGGGCGCCGAGATCAGGACCGGCGTCATGGTGCGCGAGCTCGCGCGCACGCCCGAGGGCTGGCGCCTGGTGACCGGTCCCACGAGGTCGCCGGAGGTCGTCGAGGCCGACGCCGTGGTGATCGCGGTCCCCGCCCCCGCCGCGGCCCGGCTGCTCGCCGCCGAGGTGCCCAAGGCCGCCGCCGAGCTGGCCCGCATCGAGTACGCGAGCATGGCGATCGTCACGCTCGCCTACCCGCGCGCGGCGTTCCCCGAGCCGCCGGCCGGCAGCGGCTACCTGGTGCCGCCGGTCGAGGGGCGCGCGGTCAAGGCGGTGACGTTCAGCTCGGTGAAGTGGCCCCATCTGGCCGACGCCGACCCCGGCGTGCTGGTGCTGCGCTGCTCCGTCGGCCGCCTCGGCGAGGAGTACCTGCTGCAGCGCGCCGACGACGAGCTGGTGGCCCTGGCCATGGGCGAGATGGCCGAGGTCATGCGCGTGCGCGGGCTGCCCCTGGACAGCCGGGTGACCCGCTGGGGCGGCGCCCTGCCGCAGTACGAGGTCGGCCACCTGGACCGGGTGGCGCGCGTCCGCGCGGCCGTGGCCGTCCAGCCGGGGCTCGCGGTCTGCGGCGCGGCCTACGACGGGCTCGGCGTGCCCGCGTGCGTGGCCACCGCGCGCACGGCCGCGGCGGGCATCCTCGCGTACCTCGACGAGCGGCGCGAGGGAGAATGGCGGGAGGGGCATCCCGCGGCCGGCGCCCGCTGAGCGGCCCCGCACCCAGCTGAAGAACGGCGCCGGGTCGACCGCGCCGGGAACGACGAACGCTTCGATGGAAGGCGAGTTCAAGTGACGACGGAGAGTGGCGCGCGGCCGAAGGCCCGCGATCTCAACCAGGTCATCCGCTACACCATGTGGTCGGTCTTCCGGGTGCGCGAGCCGCTGCCGGGCGACCGGCAGGAGGCCGCGCACGAGGTCGAGTCCGTGCTGTCGCAGGCCGCGCAGAAGGACGTCGTGACGCGCGGGGCCTACGAGGTGGCGGGGTTCCGCGCCGACGCCGACTACATGTTCTGGTGGCACGCGCCCACGCCCGAGGACCTGCAGGAGGTCTACGGCCGCTTCCGGCGCACGTCCCTGGGCCGCGCCAGCGAGCCGGTGTGGTCGGTCATGGCGCTGCACCGGCCGGCCGAGTTCAACAAGTCGCACATCCCGGCGTTCCTCGCGGAGGAGGAGCCGCGCGGGTACGTCTGCGTGTACCCGTTCGTGCGCTCCCTCGAGTGGTACCTGCTGGAGGACTCCGAGCGCCGCGCCATGCTCGCCGAGCACGGCAGGCTCGCCCGTGACTATCCCGACGTGCGGGCGAACACGGTGGCGTCGTTCGCGCTCAACGACTTCGAATGGATCCTCGCGTTCGAGGCCGACGAGCTGCACCGCATCGTCGACCTGATGCGTCATCTGCGCGCGTCGGAGGCCCGCAGGCACACCCGGCTGGAGGTGCCGTTCTACACCGGCACGCGCAAGCCGCTGGAGGAGCTGGTCACCGCCCTGCCGTGACCGTCGAATCCCCCAGAACGGGACATCCGTCACCGACGCCTCAAAAGCGACCACGTCTGATATTTCAGGAACAACCCACGCGGGCTCGCGATCTTTGGCATACTCGTGGGTGATTCCCGTGTCGATGTGAGGCAGAGGGTGAACAGGGGCAATGGCCTGGTACGTTCCAGGCGAGGGGGGCACAGGCGGCGCAAAAGCCGCCGTGCGTGGTTATTGCAGATCTTCTCCGGGGTGGCGGCCGTAGTGGTGGCGGCCCTCGCGGTCGTCGCCGTGTTCGCGCGCCCGCAGGACGGCGCCGCCGCCGCGCCCGCGCCGGCCGGCGGGGGCGTCGCGCCGTCCGTCCCGGCGGACCTGGGCGTCACGGCGGGTCCCAAGGCCACGGCGGGTTCCGACGTCACGGCCGCGGAGGCCGCTCCCGCCAAGAAGGCGAAGAAGAAGCGCCGCGACCCCGCCGACACCGCGTCGGGGCCGAGCCGGCACACCGACGGCAAGGCGATCAGCTACTTCAGGCAGCGGTGGGCGGACGACAAGGCGGTCAAGCGGATCACCGACATCAGGACGACCGGGAAGTACCTTCGCATCTACACCGACCTGCCGCAGTCGGCGCACAACTCCAAGTCCGCGCTCGACCTGTGCAAGCGGGGCATGGAGTACCTGCTCCAGGAGGTCGGCGACCAGAGCCCCGTGGTGTTCGTCCAGGCGAAGTACGGGCAGAACGGCAACCCCGTCCTCGCCAACATCGCCGGCCCGGACGACACCTCCTGCCGCCTGTCCGCCCCCTCACCCAAGTAGGCGGCAGCCCGGCCACGGCAAGGGATTACGAGGCCCTTACATGTCCCCGCGGCGCACGCCCGCGGACGGCGGCCCCGCCCCGGCCCGCATAGGCTTGAGGGCATGGAAAAGGTGGTCAAGAGCGACGCCGAGTGGCGGGTCCAGCTGTCTCCCGAAGAGTTCCGCGTCCTGCGCCAGGCGGGCACCGAGCGTCCGTTCACGGGGGAGTACGTCGACACCAAGACCGTGGGGGTCTACTCCTGCCGCGCCTGCGGGGCCGAACTGTTCCGCTCCGAGGCCAAGTTCGATTCCCACTGCGGGTGGCCCTCGTTCTTCGAACCGGCCGAGTCCGACGCCGTGACGCTGATCGAGGACCGCTCGCTCGGCATGGTGCGGGTCGAGGTCCGGTGCGCCCGCTGCGACTCCCATCTCGGGCACGTCTTCCACGGTGAGGGCTACCCGACCCCCACCGACGACCGGTACTGCATCAACTCCGTCTCCCTCCACCTCGAACCGGTCGGCTGACCGGCCCGTGGTCCGCCAGGGTGATCGCTCGCGTTCGAAGAGTAACGAACGGCGCATGGCCGCGTCATGCGCGGGTAGAGACGCTTGTGGGGTGGTGCCACCCGCAGACTCTGGTTTGGTTCGGTCTGGAGCTCTGTGCACATACGCCACAGGTGGGACACCATCGAGGCCATCGGCCAGGTGGTGACGCAGCGCTGCGAGATCTGTGGCAAGACCCGGGTACGGGTGAGGAAGCCCCGCAAACCCCCTCGACCCCGACCGGACTGACCGGGCGGTGCACAACCCCGGGCGCGTATACGGACCGTCGGCCCGGCGGAAAGCTTTCCGTCGCGAGCATCCTGCCGGCCCGGTTCCGGCGTCTTCACCGGTATGGGGGCTGATCACCTCCTACGAGGAAGATCGCCGGTACATCCCCGCTTCCGCGCGCCGTTCGGGGAGGTCACCGGGCGGGGGAGACGTCAGCGCCCGTCCGGCGGGCGATCCCGGGGGGTCCGTCCCGTCCGAGCGCGGTCCGCCACAGAGGCGCTCCGGGACGGACCGTCCCCCGCCCGCCTTTTGTCACAGCCGGAGGGTACGGTCGGAGCATGGCGTCGCCGTTCATCGAGCTCAATGTCGGAGACCGGGTCATCAAGGTCACGAACCCGGACAAGATCTATTTCCCCGAGATCGGGGCGACCAAGCGCGACCTGGTCGAGTACTACATCTCCGTCGGCGATGGCGCGCTGCGCGCCCTGAAAGATCGCCCGACCTACCTCAAGCGCCACCCCGACGGCGTGGCCACCGAGGCGATCTACCAGAAACGCATGCCGCCCAAACACCCCGAGTGGCTGCGGACCGTCACGATCCGTTTCCCGAGCGGGCGCACGGCCGATGCCCTGCGGGTGACCGAGGTGGCCGCGATCGCCTACTGCGCCAACCTCGCCACGATCGACTTCCACCCCTGGCCCACGCGCGCCGACGACGTCGAGCATCCCGACGAGCTGCGCATCGACATCGACCCCCAGCCCGGCACCGGCTTCGAGGACGCGCGGGCCGCCGCGTTCGTCGTCCGCGAGATCCTCGACGAGCTCGGCATGCGCGGCTTCCCGAAGACCTCCGGCAGCCGGGGCATCCACATCAACGTGCGCATCGCGCGCGACCGGTCCTTCACCGAGGTCCGCCAGAGCGCCATCGCCCTCGCCCGCGAGGTCGAGCGCCGCCGTCCCGACCTCGCCACCACCGCCTGGTGGAAGGAGGAACGCGGCGAGAAGGTCTTCATCGACTACAACCAGAACGCCCGCGACCGCACGATCGCCAGCGCCTACTCCGTCCGCGCCAAGCCGCACGCCCCGGTCTCGGCACCCGTGACCTGGGAGGAACTGGCCGAGGTCGACCCGCGCGACTTCGACATCCGCACCGTCCCGCCCCGCTTCGCCGCGCTCGGCGACGTCCACAGAGAGATCGACGACCGCGCGTTCACCATCGAGCCGCTCCTGGAGTGGTACGCGAAGGACGAACGCGGCGACCTGCCGTACCCGCCCAACTACCCCAAGATGCCCGGCGAACCGAAACGCGTCCAACCCAGCAAGGCCCGCCCGTCCGCCCCTGAAACGGAGGCGGGCTGACCGGGTCCTCGGCCACCACGTCGCCCCCCCGGATGGGCCGCGGCGACTTCGGCGGCCCCTCCGGTGTCCGGGCGTGAGACCCGGTTCAGGAGAACAGCACCTCGGCGAGGGCGCGGTACCCCGGCAGCGGGTCCTGGTCTTCGGCCGTCAGGAGCTGGACGCTCACGTGGTCCGCGCCCGCGGCGAGGTGCTCGTCCACGCGGCGCTTGATCGTCGCCGGGTCGCCCTGGGCCACGAGCGCGTCGACGAGCCGGTCGCTGCCCCTGCCCGCCAGGTCGTCGTCGCCGAACCCGAGCCTGCGCAGGTTGCTGGTGTAGTTGCTGAGGCGAAGGTAGAAGTGCACCGTTTCCCGCGCGATCCGCCGGGCCGCCTCGGCGTCCTCCGACACGACGACCTTCTGCTCAGGGGCCAGCAGGACCCCATCGCCGAGGATCTCCCGCGCCTGCCGGGTGTGCTCGGGAACGGTCAGATACGGGTGCGCGCCCGCGCTCCTCTCGGCGGACAGCCGCAGCACCTTCGGCCCGAGCGCGGCCAGCGCCCTGCCCTCGACCGGGACCTTCGCCGCGTCGAGCCCGTCGAGGTAGGCCGCGAGCGCATCGTACGGCTTGGCGTAGCGGGCCGTGGCCTCGCGGTGTCCGGCGCCGACGCCGAGCAGGAAGCGGCCGGGATGGGCGTCCGCGATGCGGTGGTAGGCGGCGCCGATGGCGGCGGCATCGTCCTGCCAGATGTTGACGATGCCGGTGGCCACGGTGAGCGTGGCGGTCGCGGCGAGGATGTCCTCGGCGATCCGCAGGTCACCGCCGGGGGATCCGCCGAGCCAGACGGCGCCGTAGCCGAGTTCTTCCAGTGACGCCGCCAGGGCGGGCGTCACCTGCGACGCGTTGCGCCACACCCCGACCTTGCCGAGCGCGGGCCATGTCGTCATGGTGCTCCCCTTCTTCACAGTCGTTCCGAGACCAGGCGCGGGAGGACACCCGGGCGCCCGACGGGCCCAGGCGCGACAACCCCCGCCGCCGGAGGGCTATTCCCTGTGAGAAATGTAGGGAATTCCGGGCGGTGCGCGCTCAGTTTCCCTTCTTGTCGACCGGCTCGGCTCCGGCGGAGACGTCGGCGTGCAGGGACATGGTGGCGGCCGCGCGCCGGACGGCCCCCACGGGCACGGTCGGGACCAGGGTGTCGAGGAAGGCGTAGCGGCGGGCGAGCGATTCGATGTAGGCCCCGCTGTGTCCCGCGGCCTCCCGGACGTCGTGCCACCAGTCGGCGATGTCCCCCCACCCCGGCGCGGCCAGCGACCCGCCGAACTGCTGCACGGCCAGCGCCGAGCAGACCCCCGCGAAGGCCAGGCGGTCGCCGAGCGGCCAGTGGGCCAGGGTGCCGAGCACGAGCCCGGCCCCGAAGACGTCCCCGGCGCCGGTCGGGTCGAGCGCGGTCACCCGCAGCGCCGGGACGTACGCCTCCTCGCCGGTGGTGGAGTCGATGGCCATCGCGCCGTTGGCGCCGTCGGTCACCACGGCGAGCGGGACGCGGTCGGCGATGGCGTACAGGGCCTCGCGGGGCGTCTCGGTGCCGGTGTAGGACATGGCCTCGACGGCGTTCGGCATGAACGCGTGGCACACCTCCAGCTGGTCGAGCAGGGAGGGCGCCCAGGTCTCCGAGGGGTCCCAGCCCACGTCGGCGAAGATCAGGGCGCCGTCCTTGCGGGCCTGGTCGGCCCAGGTGCAGGAGTCGGCGCTGCCGAGCGGCTCCTCGATGGACAGCGGCGCGATCACGGCGCTGGAGCGCGGGGGACGTCCGATCATCTCGGTCGCGGCCATGGGCGGGGGGTGACCGTGGGTGACCATGCTGCGGTCGCGGTTGACGGCCATGGAGACGGTCACGGGGGAGTGCCACTGCTTGAAACGGCGCGATCTCGACAGGTCCACGGATTCCTGCTCGGACAGGATGCGCCAGTTGAAGTCGGCGTAGTCGTCGTCCCCGAAGGCGGCGGCCATGGAGGTGCGCAGCCCGAGGCGGCCGGCGGCGATGGCGAGGTTGGCGATGCCTCCGGGGCAGGACCCCATCCCTTCGGCCCAGACCTCGGTGCCGGCGGCGGGCATCGCCTGGAGACCGGTGAAGACGATGTCCAGGAACACGGTGCCGGCGGTGAACACGTCGAACTCCGGCCCGTCTGGACGGCGTAGAGCGGCGAGTGGGTCGTAGGCCTGGACAGACACGGAAGTGGGTCCTCCTCGACGGTGAGAAGAATGTGCGCACTCTTGCATGTTTTGGCCGCCTATATCAAGAGTCGACGGATGATCGTGCGCATTTTTGCTTAATTGTGCTCACACATGACTGATACGATCCTTGAGTGCTCCAGCGCGTCCGGCATGCCGAGATCATGCAGCGTGTCCGCCTCGCCGGGGCGACGGCGGCATGCTTCGCCGCGCCTACCATTCCCTTGTGGGCGTGCTCACCGAGCAGGCCCTGCGCCAGGTCTGCGCCGACCGCCTGTTCCTGAGCGCCAGCGGCGTGCGGCCCGACGGGCAGGTGACCGACTCCACCGTGGCGGAGGTTCCCCTGAAGCGGGCCATGATGGCGGCCGCGGGCCAGGTCGTGCTGGTCGTCGACCGGCACAAGTTCCCTGGTTCGGGCGCGCTGCGCGTGTGCGGGCCGGACGAGATCGACGCCGTGGTGACCAACGACGGCGCCGACGAGGCGACCCTCCGCGCGCTCGGCGAGGCGGGCGCCGAGGTGCTGCTGACATGAACGGCCGCGCCGCGAGGCGGACGGGCGAGCACGAGGAGCGAGCATGAGGTTGACCATCCTCGGCGGCGGCGGTTTCCGCGTCCCGCTGGTGTACGGCGCGCTGCTGCGCGACACCGGCAGGCCGCGGGTGGAGGAGGTCGTCCTGTACGACCTGTCCGAGGAGCGCCTGACCGCCATGGGCCATGTGTGCGCCCAACTCGCGGCCGGGCACGACGACCCGCCGCGCGTCCGCGCCACCACGGACCTGGACGACGCCCTGCGCGACGCCGATTTCGTGTTCTCGGCGATCCGCGTCGGCGGCCTGGAGGGGCGCACGGCGGACGAACGGGTGCCGCTCGGCCTCGGACTGCTCGGCCAGGAGACGGTCGGCCCCGGGGGCATCGCGTTCGGGCTGCGCACGATCCCGGTGGCCCTGCGCGTCGCCGAGCGCGTCGCCGCCGTCGCCCCCCGGGCATGGGTGATCAACTTCACCAACCCCGCGGGCATGATCACAGAGGCCATGCAGCGGGTGCTGGGCGACCGTGTGGTGGGCATCTGCGACTCCCCGCTGGGGTTGGTCCGCCGGGCCGCGCGGTCCCTCGGCCTGGACCCCGGCAGGACCGCCCCCGACTACGTCGGGCTGAACCACCTCGGCTGGCTGCGCGGCCTCGTCCACGACGGGCGGGACGTCCTGCCCGACCTTCTCGCCGACGACGCGGCGCTCAAGGGAGTGGAGGAGTCGCGGTTGTTCGGCCCCGACTGGGTGCGGTCGCTCGGCGCGCTGCCGAACGAATACCTCTATTACTACTACTTCACCCGCGAGGCCGTGGCCGCGATCGGCGGCGCCCCGCAGACCCGGGGCGAGGCGCTGGTGCGGCAGCAGTCGGAGTTCTACGCGGCGGTCGCGCGCGAGCCCGGGCGCGCCCTGGAGGTGTGGCGGCGCGCCCGCCGGGAGCGCGACGCGTCGTACATGGCCGAGACCCGCGAGACCGCGGGGGCGGGGGAGCGCGACGCCGCCGACCTGCTGGCGGGCGGGTACGAGGGCATCGCGCTCGCGCTGATGACGACCATCGCGCGGGGCGGTACCGACACCATGATCCTCAACGTGCGCAACGGTACGGCGGTCCCCGGGCTGCCCCCGGAGGCGGTGGTGGAGGTGCCGTGCGTGGTGGACCCCGGCGGGGTGCGCCCGCTCGCCACCCGGCCCCTGCACGGCCAGTTCCTCGGGCTCGTCCAGCAGGTCAAGGCCGTCGAGCAGCTCGTCATCGAGGCCGCCGTGACCGGCTCGGCGACCGTGGCCCTGCGGGCGTTCGCCTCCCACCCGCTGGTGGACTCGGTGTCGGTGGCCCGTTCGCTGTTGGACGGCTACCGCGCCCGCATCCCCGAACTCGCGGCCGTCCTGCACCCCGCCGGATAGCTGAGACGCCTTTCTCGCGGCGGGCTCAGGCGGCCAGGCGCGGAGAGGTCGGCTCGGCACCGAGGCGGGGGACGTTCACTGGGTACGGCCCGTGCTTGGCGGGCACGGGCCGTGGGGTTCGCCGGTTTCAGGTGTCCGGGCCGGGTGGGCGAGACCAGGTCCGGGGGCGGTGTGGGCCGCCGGTCACTGGGACGGGGTCTGGATGTTCTGGCCGGTGCTCTCGGTGCCGGTGCTCTCCGTGCCGGTGGTCTGCTCGCCGGTCATCTCTTCACCAGTGGTGTGCTCGCCGGTCATCTGCTCCTCGGTCATCTCCTCGCCGGTGGTCTCCTCGCCGGTCGTCTTCTCGCTCTGTTCGGCGGTGGTCTGTTCGTCGGTAGCCTCGCTGCCGTTCGACTGCGTGCCGAGGGATTCGGTGCTGTAGACGCCCCACATCGTGCCGGGGGTCTCGGCGGTCGAGCCGCTGTAGGACTTGCAGACCAGGCTTCCTATGGAGAACCCCTTCTGCTGGATTCCGGGGATGGCGCTCTGGCACGCCGTCAGGGACGTGTAGCCCGGCTTGACCAGGTCGTCGGAGGCTACGGACGCGTGCGCCGCCGTGGCGGCCGCGGGAAGGACGAACGCGCCGCTCAAGACGAGCGCGGCGAAGGCGTTTCTCCTCATGGAGGTCTCCTCTCGTGCCGCCGCGGAAGATGGCGGCACCGTGAGCGTGCCTGGGCCGCCGTCACCCCGGCATGACGGGCGCGTGACGTGGGCGCGCCGCCGCCGGTGCGCCTCTGTTCCGCAAACGATGCGCATAGCCGCGCGAATCACCACGAACTGGGTACATAGCGGGGAGGAACGGCGACGGGAGGGGCTGCTTACCAGACGAATCGCTTTCCAGTGAGAGGCAGTGCGACTATGGAGAGCGGCGACCGGCCCGCGCTGCGGGTCGTTCTTCTGGGTGGCTTCCGGCTGCTGGCCGGGGACGAGCAGGTGACGGTCTCGGGCGGATCCGAGCGTCTTCTGTCCTTCGTCGCGCTCTGCGGCCAGGCCGTCCCCCGCACCCTCATGGCGGGCACGCTGTGGCCGGACCGGCCCGAGCGGCGCGCGTACGCGAGCCTCCGGTCCGCCCTGGCCAGGCTCGAAGGGGCCGGGAGGGAGATACTCGACATCGGCACGACCGAGGTGCGCCTGAGCCAGGACGCCCAGGTGGACGTCGAGGAGGCCCGCGCGCTGGCGCGGCGCGTCCTGGATCCCGAGGCGCCCACCCCCGCCGAGGACCTCACCGCCGACTCCGTCGAGAGCCTGTCGGTGGACCTGCTCCCCGGCTGGTACGACGACTGGGTGGTCCGGGAGGCCGAGGACTGGCACCAACTGCGCCTGCACGCCCTGGAGGCCCTCGCGGACGAGTTCATCGCGGGCGGGCGCTTCGCCGACGCGGTCGCCGCAGCCGGGATGGCCGTCCGCGCCGAGCCCCTGCGCGAGAGCTCCCACGCCGCGCTGATCCGCGCCCACCTCGCCGAGGGGAACCAGGCCGAGGCGCTGCGCGACTACGAGCGGTACGAGCACCTCCTCGACGCCGAACTGGGCCTCCGGCCGACGCCGCTGGTGAGCGATCTCGTCGCGGGGCTGCGCGCGGTCGCTCAGCCCTGAGGCGGGCGGGGAAGGCGCTCGCCGGTCACGTCGGTGTCACGGTCCGGTGGCGGGCGGCCCGCCAGGCTGTGGTTCGACGCCACGGAGGCCACCTGGAGCGTCGGAACGATCAGCGTGGGTGGCCGCGACGAAAGGAATCGGCCATGGTCAGCAAGCGCTGCTTCATGGTTCTGGGGCCTGTGGTCCTGTCGTTCACGTTCTGGCAGGCCGCAGTCGCACAGGCATCGGCCGATCAGCCCTCCCTCGACAGGCCGGTCGTCGCCGCCGGCGCCGTGACGGCGCCGCAGTCGGACGGCTACGACGAGGACGACTACGGCTACGGGTACGACAGGGACCGGGGCAGGTACTCCGAGCGGGGCCGGTTCTCCGAGCGGCGCCGCTTCGAACGGGAAGAGCGAGGCCGGCCCTCCGAACGGCGCCGGTTCGAGCGGGAGCGCGAGCGCGGCCGGATGGAGCGGGGCCGGTTCTTCGAGCGCGAGGAGCGCGGCCGGTTCGAGCGGCGCCCGTTCTTCGAGCGCGAGGAGCGCGGCCGGTTCGAGCGGCGCCCGTTCTCTGAGCGGGAACGAGAGTTCGGCCGGATGGAGCGGGGCCGGTTCTCCGAGCGCATGGGCCGGATGGAGCGCGGCAGCGAGTCCGAGAGGTTCAGGTCGATCTTCCTCGACTAGCCGTCACCCCGGCGATCGTCTCCGATTCTCGCACCCGAAGAGGGACATGAGCACTGCTCATGTCCCTCCCCCACGCCCGCCGGCGCCCGGCGCTCAGCGCGCCAGGATGTCGTCCAGGTTGTAGTCCACCGGCCGTTCCAGCTGCTCGTAGGTGCACGACTCCGGGGTCCGGTCGACGCGCCACCGGCGGAAGTGGGCGGTGTGCCGGAACCGCTGCCCCTCCATCTGCCCGTAGGACACCTCGACCACCAGCCGCGGTTCGAGCGGGACGAACGAGAGGTCCTTGCCGGCGCTCCACCGGGAGATCGCGCCGGGCATGCGCTGCGTGGTGTTCTCGTCCTGCGCCATCCAGGAGCTCCACGGGTGGGCGGACAGGTCGGCCGGCAGGTACGGCTTGAGCTCGTCGATCAGCTCGGCCCTGCGCTTCATCGGGAACGACGCCGACACGCCGACGTGGTGCAGCACGCCCGCCGCGTCGTACAGCCCGAGCAGCAGCGACCCCACGATCGGCCCCGACTTGTGCTCGCGGTACCCGGCGACGACGCAGTCGGCCGTGCGCTCGTGCTTGACCTTCAGCATCGTGCGCTTGTCCGGTTCGTACGGCTGGTCGGAGTGCTTGGCGACGATGCCGTCGAGGCCCGCCCCCTCGAACATCTCGAACCACTCGGCCGCCCGCTCGTCGTTGCTGGTGACCGGGGTGAGCCGGATGAGGTCGCCCGCGTCGGCCAGCGCGCCGACGAGGCGGGCGCGGCGCTCGCCGAACGGGGTCTCCATGAGGTTCTCGTCGCCGATGGCCAGCAGGTCGAAGGCGATGAAGGACGCCGGGGTCTGCTCGGCCAGCAGCCGCACCCGGGAGGCGGCCGGGTGGATGCGCTGCTGGAGCGCGTCGAAGTCGAGGATCTGGCCGCGGCGTAGGACGATCTCGCCGTCGAGGACGCAGCGCTCGGGCAGTTCGCGCTTCACCGCCTCGATCAGCTCGGGGAAGTAGCGGTTGAAGGGGCGTTCGTTGCGGCTGCCCAGGTAGACCTCGTCGCCGTCGCGGAAGACGATGCAGCGGAAGCCATCCCATTTCGGCTCGTACAGCATGGTGCCGTTCTGGGGAGGCACGTTCTTGATCGCCTTGGCGAGCATGGGCGCCACGGGCGGGACGACCGGCAGGTTCATCTCGGGGACGGGCTGGACGGGAAGGGTCATAGCGGCTCCCGGGTGTACTTGCAGAAGAGGAAGCCTTCTTCCTCCAGGACGTGCGCGAGGTGCAGGCGGACCTGTGAGGCCGGGCCGTTGAGGATGCGCGCGGCGTCCCCGCCGGCCATGATCGGGCTGATCGTGAGGCACAGCTCGTCGACCAGCCCGGCCGCCGCGAGCTGGGCGTTGAGGCGGGGGCCGCCCTCGCACAGGACGCGGCCGAGGCCGCGCTCGCGGAGCTGGGCGATCGCCAGTGGCAGGTCCACCCTCTCGTCGCCCGCGACGATCACCTCGGCGTTCCTGGCGGCCTCGTCGCGCCGGTCCTTGGGGGCGCTCTCGGTCGTGATCACGATGGTCCGGGCGTAGGGCTGCGCCTCGGTGAACAGCGGGCCGCCGAGGTCGAGGTCGAGCTTGCGGGTCACAACGGCGATCGGGGGGACGGGCGGGCGTCCGGCGCGCAGGTCCGGCCACGACGCGCGGGGGCGGGCCGGGCCGTACCCCTCGGTGCGGACGGTCGCCGCGCCGGCCAGGATCACGTCCGACAGCGCCCGCAGGATGTGGAAGACCCGGCGGTCGCCCGCGCCGGACAGGCCCTCGGAGAGCCCCTTCAGCCACGCGCCCCCGTCGACGCCGGCCACCATGTTGAGGCGCAGCCACGCGTCACGCGGGTAGGCGTACGCCTCGGCGAGGTTCACGTCGTCGGCGGGGCCGGGCAGGATGCGTCGCACGCTCTCTACCATGGCACAGACGGGCCGCCGGGTACGCGCGGGGCCGGTGGGGACGTTCGCAGGACGCGGCCGGTCAGCGGCGCGCGGTCGAGCGCAGGATGCGCATCGAGCGGCCGGTCACCGGCACCGGCGCCCCCGGCTCCCACGACTGGTCCGTGCGGCCGTCGTCGCAGGGCCTGTCGTCGGCGGTGTCCAGGACGGGCGCCCAGCCCGGCCCGAACTCGCGGCCCGGCAGCGTGAACGTGATGCTCTCGTGGTGGCCGTTGACCGCCAGCAGGAACGAGTCGTCGGAGATGCGCTCGCCCCGGGGCCCCGGCTCGCTGATCGCCTCGCCGTTCAGGAACACCGCCATGGCCTTGCCGAAGCCGCTGTGCCAGTCGCCCGAGGTCATCTCCTTGCCCGACGGCGTGAGCCAGACGATGTCCCCCATGTCGCCCCCGCTGCTCTCGGGGCTGCGCCCGAGGAAGAAGCGGCGGCGCCGGAACACCGGGTGGTCCCTGCGGAACTTCGCCAGCGCGCGGACGAACTCCAGCAGATCGGACTCCTGGCGCAGCAGCGACCAGTCCACCCAGGAGACCTCGTTGTCCTGGCAGTAGGCGTTGTTGTTGCCCTGCTGCGTGCGGCCGATCTCGTCGCCGTGCAGCAGCATCGGCACGCCCTGCGACACGAACAGGGTGGTCAGCAGGTTGCGGCGCTGCCGGTGGCGCAGCTTGACGATCGCGGGGTCCTCGACGGGGCCCTCGGCGCCGCAGTTCCACGAGCGGTTGTCGTCGGTGCCGTCGCGGTTGTTCTCGGCGTTGGCCTCGTTGTGCTTGTGGTTGTAGGAGACCAGGTCGGTGAGGGGGAAACCGTCGTGGCAGGTGACGAAGTTGATGGAGGCGACAGGGCGGCGGCCGCTGCTGGCGTACAGGTCGGAGGATCCGGCGAGGCGCGAGGCGAACTCCGGCAGCACCGAGGGGGCGCCGCGCCAGAAGTCGCGCACGCTGTCGCGGTACTTGCCGTTCCACTCGGTCCACAGCGGGGGGAAGTTGCCGACCTGGTAGCCGCCCGGCCCGACGTCCCAGGGCTCGGCGATCAGCTTGACCTGGGAGATCACCGGGTCCTGCTGGATGAGGTCGAAGAACGCCGACAGGCGGTCGACGTCGTGCAGCTCGCGCGCCAGGGCGGCGGCGAGGTCGAACCGGAAGCCGTCGACGTGCATCTCCAGCACCCAGTAGCGCAGCGAGTCCATGATGAGCTGGAGCGCGTGGGGCGAGCGGACGTTGAGGGAGTTGCCGCAGCCGGTGTAGTCGAGCAGGAGGCGGCGGTCGCCATCGATCAGCCGGTAGTAGGACGCGTTGTCGATGCCGCGGTAGGCGAGGGTGGGGCCCATGTGGTCGCCCTCGGCGGTGTGGTTGTAGACGACGTCGAGGATCACCTCGATGCCGGCCTCGTGCAGCGACTTCACCATGGCCTTGAACTCCAGCACCTGCTGGCCGCGCTGGCCGGAGCTCGAATAGGCGTTGTGCGGGGCCAGGAAGGCGATGGTGTTGTAGCCCCAGTAGTTGGTGAGGCCGCGGGCGACCATCGCGTGCTCGGGCACGAACTGGTGGACCGGCATGAGCTCGACCGCCGTGACGCCGAGGCTCTTCAGGTGGTCGATCACGGCGGGGTGGGCGAGGCCGGCGTAGGTGCCGCGCTGGGCCTCGGGCACCTGGGGATGGCGCATGGTGAGCCCGCGCACGTGCGCCTCGTAGATCACCGTCTCGTGGTACGGCGTGCGGGGCGGGCGGTCGTTGCCCCAGTCGAAGAACGGGTTGACGACGACGTTCTTCGGCATGTTGGGTGCGCTGTCCTCGGTGTTGCGCCGCCCGGGGTCGGTGAACTGGTAGGAGAACAGCGAGCGGTCCCAGCGGACCTCGCCCTCGATCGCCTTGGCATAGGGGTCGAGAAGCAGTTTGGAGGGGTCGCAGCGGTGCCCGGCGGCGGGGTCGTACGGCCCGTGCACGCGGTAGCCGTACCGCTGCCCGGGCTGGACGCCGGGAAGATAGCCGTGCCAGACGAAACCGTCGACCTCGGGCAGGTCGACGCGGCTCTCGCGGCCGTCGTCGTCGAAGAGACAGAGCTCGACCCGCTCGGCGACCTCGGAGAAGAGCGAGAAGCTCGTTCCGATGCCGTCCCAGGTCGCGCCCAGGGGGTATGGCTCTCCAGGCCAGACCTCACGCATGTAGCCTCATTGTGGTCGTGGAACGGTCCGCGGTGCCGCTCGATCGCGTGGCTTGTGTCCCTCTCGTGATCCGGTGCCTCGTGTTCCCTCCCTGAAGGCTCCCGTCCGCGTCCCCTGGCTGTGAGTTCCGGCTCTACTGTCGATAGTAGGGCCGCGGGCCTGATTTTCCAGGGCTTTACCGCCAGGCGGGGGTGCCCGCTGTACGCCCCTGGGGTGGGCGCGGGCGGTCCTCGTCTCCTGGGTGCTCCACCAGGGGAGAGTCAACAACGTACACGTAAACGGATATATTTGTACATATCGCCTTTACTGCCACTTGACTGTGCAGAAATCCGCAAAGCGGACATGCCGCGGCCCCCGTGCGCCGTGACGCACGGGGGCCGCGGGCCGTTCTCAGCCGAGCAGTTCGGCGTTCAGGGTGATCGTGGTGCCCGTCAGGGCCTTGCTCACCGGGCAGTTCGCCTTGGCGGTCTCGGCGGCGGTCTGGAAGTCCGCCGCGGAGATGCCCTCGACCTGCGCGCGGACCGACAGCACGATGCCCGTGATGCCCTCGCCCGGCTGGAAGGTCACGTCGGCCTTCGTCTCCAGGCTCTGCGGCGGGGTGCCCGCCTGGGCAAGGCCGTGCGAGAGCGCCATGGAGAAGCACGACGAGTGCGCCGCCGCGATCAGCTCCTCAGGGCTGGTCTTGCCGTTGGCCTCCTCCGAGCGCGAGGCCCACGTGACGTCGAACGTCCCGACCCCGGAGGTGTCGAGCGAGACGGTGCCGGAGCCGTGGAGCAGCGGGCCCTTCCACTGCGTGGTCGCGGTACGTGTCGTCGCCATTGCGATCATCCCTTTCGATACTGAGGTGGTTCAAGCCGAACCTACATGCGCGCCTGACGGGCGCGGTGCTCGGCACGTTGAGATCCTCCACCTCCGCGCGCAACGCGAGGAACGCCGGCGAGCGCTCGTCCGCGAGCGTGCGGTCGGCGGGCAGGTCGACGGCGAGGTCACGGGCCACGCGCCCGGGATCGCAGGACAGGACGATGACCCGCCGCCCCGGGAAGACCGCTTCCTCGACGTCATGGGTCACCATGATCACGGTTGTGCCGACGTCCCGCCACACCTGGCGGATGAACACCTGCATGTCCTCTTTCGTCTGAACGTCCTGCAAGTCCAGCGCGTCGAACGGCTCGTCCAGCGGCAGTAAGGGCGGTGAGCACGCCAGGGCCCTCGCGATCGCCCACCCGCTGCCGCCGGCCGCCCGGAGAGGCAAAAGCGACATGTCCTATTATTTGATCTACAACGTAAAGATGGCGGTGCGAGGCGCCTTGGGCGTCGGGGCCGTAGCCGAGCAAGGGCGAGCGCGATGGTGTACATCGCCGCGCGAGAGCCTTGCCCACCCCGCGATCAGATGTCGCCGCGCTCGATCGCCGTCTTGAGCCCGCGCTGCGTCTGCTGATGCGACGAGACGCCGCTGGTGACGACGAGATCGATCAGCGAGGTGTCCGCGTCGAAGACGAGGTGCTCGGTGACCTTGGTCTTCCCGCTGGACAGCCTCTTGAAGACGATCTTCTGGTGCGTGACGATGCCGGGCAGCGACCAGGTGTCCGTCTCGTAGTAGAGGTCCTCTTCGTGGATGCGCTGCTGCGCGTGAGCGTTGCTGAGGACGATCGCGCCGTTGTACGGGATCTCGTCGACGGCCGTGAGGTTGACGTAGCGCGTACCGTGCCGGCACCACTCCCGGTGGGTCACGATCCTTTTCAGGAACGGATGCATGCCGATGTGGTTGTTGAAATTCGAATACTTCTCGAAGACGCGCTTCACGGGAGCGGAGATCTCGATGGAGATGTCGGCCGTGGCCCGGCTCCGTCCCGATTCCGGGGCGGGCGGTGTGGTGTCGTAGAACTTGTAGGTGTCCCACGCGTCCTGCCACTGGAGTGCCAGTTCGGCGTCACCGTCCGCGGTGTCCGCGTGGACCGGGACGGTGAAGGCGGCGAGAACGAGGGACGCCGCTAACAACGGGGTTGCGAGCAGTCGCAGGAGATTCTTCACGTATGCCTCACGAGTTTGACAGAAGGCCGAAATCATCTTCTATCGCAGGGAATGGTGATTGAGAACCCTGCACGCTCATGCGGCGCTTCAAAGGACGCTTCAAAGGACGCGGTAGGCGGCGGCCTCGGGGCGCAGGGTCATGCCGTGCAACTGGGGTTGTGACCGCCACGGCGGAGCGCGTCGGCCGGATCGCGGCCGATAGGGTGACCGCGTACAGGGAGGCGGTTCACTGTGGCGGCTCGCCCATCGGCCGGCGAGGCGAATCGGCCGATCGGGTTGTTCGCGGCTCTCGTCTTCGCCTTCGGCGCGGTGTTCTACGTCCTCGGCCCGCTGCTGGACGACCCGTCGCGAACGGTGCTGCCCCGGCTGCCGGCCTCGGCGTTGATGTTCGTCTGCCCGGCCGTCGCCGCGGCCGTCCTGGCAGGCGGTCGTGAAGGCGTCCGCGCCTGGCTGCGGGGAGCCTGGCCCCGCCCGCGCGCCGCCGGCACGCCGTGGTACGTGGTGTCGGTCGCGCTCATGCCGCTCGTCGTCGCCGTTACCGCGATGGCGGCCGGGACCGGGCCGTCGGGCGCGATGATCGCCTGGGGCGCCGTTCCCGGCTTGATCGCGATCTTTCTGATCAGCGCCGCAGCCGAGGAGCTGGGCTGGAGCGCGTATGCCACCGGTCCGCTGCTGCGCCGGCTCGGCGCGCTGCGGGCCGGTGCGGTGCTGGGCGTGATCTGGGCGGCCTGGCATGTCGTTCCGTACATCCAGCAGGGACACGGGCCCGGCTGGGTCGTCGGCCAGTGCGTGTTCACGATCGGATTCCGCATCGTCCTTGTCCATCTCTACGCGGCCGGGACGGGGGCGACGGGGCCGACGCTCGCTCACGCCGCCTATAACGTGTCGTGGTCCGTGAGCCCGGTCTACGACCCGGCCATCGCCGCGGCGTGCGTGCTCGCCGCCGCCATCGCGATCGGGACGGCACGATCTCTGATCGCACCGGCCGGTGGCCCCGGCCTTTGACCGCCGCCGGCTCGTCGGCGGCCCGGTGTGGTGTGAGCCGCACGGGGCGCAGGACGCGAGCGGCCGGCACCTCGTCAAGGAGGCCCGGTTGCGGGATTTCAGAGAGTGCCGGGAGCCGGGGCCAGTGGGAGGCGTACGACGAACCGGGCGCCGTGGGGGCTGTCCTCGGCGGTCAGGGTGCCACCGTGGAGCTGGGCGATCTGCCGGGCGATCGGCAACCCGAGTCCGGTGCCGCCGGGGTCCCTCGCGCGCGAGGCCTCCAGGCGCGCGAACCGCTTGAAGATGACCTCCCGCTGCTCGGGGGCGATGCCCTCGCCGTCGTCGCACACCTGGAGTACCGCGGTGCCGGGGTGGAGCTCCAGGGTCACGGTGATCGCGGATGCGGCGTGCCGTTCGGCGTTGTCCAGCAGGTTGTTCAGCAGCCTGGTCAGGCCGATCCGGTCGCCGTCCACGGTCACCCCGGAGGCGAGGTGCTGGTCTACGGTGACCTTGCGCGGCTGCCGGTCCAGCTCGTGCCGCACCAACTCGGTCAGGCTGATCGCCTCGCGGTTGCCGGTGACGCCCGTGTCCAGGCGGGCGAGCGTCTGGGTGGGAGCGAGGCGCGACCCCGGGGCCACTGAGACCGCTGCGTCGAGGTTCTCGGGCGCCTTGTCCACGCCCTCGACGGAGTCGTCGAACCCGACGGTGATCTCGACCTGGGGTGTCTTGTTCGCGGACCGCTATCGATTCGCGCGGTACGGCCGATGTCGGTGACCTTGCCGTTGACCCGCTTGCCGGCATGGAGCCTGGTGGAAGGCCGCGATGCGCACCTGGGGTGTGCTCCAGGGCGGCGACCTCGCGACGCGAGCGATGCGGCGGACCGGCGCGTCACGATCACGCAGGTCGTCCATGGTTGCCATAAATCATTGTAACGAATACAGTGTTCCGCCATTAGCGGGAGGGGTCCGATGAGGGAACAGGCCGGTGATGATCTGCATCGCAGATGCACCAATCGCCCATGTGGTCTCCCGCGTCTTCGGCATCCCCGGGGTCCGGCTCGATGTCGCCTCCCGGCCGGGTGCTCGGCGAACTCGACCAAGCTCCTCATCGCCGGGCGGATCGGCTCTCGTGCCATCGGCGAGCACCTCGGAGTGCCGCATGAGGATCCCGGATCGGACTGGCGCGACGTCGGCGCCCCGTACGGCGGCTCTGGGCGGTCGGGGCTCGGCCGTACGGGAGAGAGGGCCGCGGGTTCGAGCAGTGCATCGAGGACAAGCCGGTGAGGGGTGCGGCCTCGCGTGCGTGAGGTTCGTGTCGCGAATCGTTACACCAGCGAAACCTCGGTATCTACATAATTCATAACATTCATTTAGTGCCGGGCGCGCGCTCCGCGTCCGTGTTGAAGGACCACCATGAAACGAAGCACTGTTACCCTCCTCGGTGTCGTGAGTGCGACCACGCTCGCGCTGACCGGCTGCACCGCGACGGGCAATGGCGACGCGGCGTCGGACAGCGTCACATACGCGCTCGCCGGCGACCCGGGCCAGCTCAACCCCATCAAGAATGCGACCGTGGCGTCTCAGAACCTCGCCGCGTTCGGCTACGAGTCTCTCGTGTCCTTCGTTGCCGGTGCCGACCCCCAGGGACTGCTCGCCGAGAAGTGGGAGGAGTCGACCACCGAGCTGAGCTTCACCCTCAAGAACGGCATCGTCTGCGCCGACGGATCCCCGTTGGCCGCGAGCGACGTCAAGGCGAGCTTCGAATATGCCGGCCGCAAGGAGACCGGATCCCCGTTCCGTGGCGTGTACTTCCCGGCCACCGGACTCAAGATCGACGCCGATGACGCGAGCCGCACCGTCACGTTCCATAGTGATACCCCGCAGAGCTTCCTGCTCGCCACGGTCGGCCTCATGCCGATCGTCTGCCGCGCAGGCTCGGCCGACCCGAAGCGACTCGACGCCGAGTGGCTCGGCACCGGCCCGTACAAGCTCGCCGGGTCGTCGCCCGGCCAGAGCTACACGCTCAAGCTTCGCCCTGAGTACGCATGGGGCGCCGGTGGAGTGACCGCCAAGACGCAGGGCCTGCCTGCCACCGTGACCGTCCAGGTCGTCGAGAGTGAGTCGACGATCGCCAACATGCTCCAGTCGGGCGAGGTGAACCTCGGGCTCGTCGCCGGCGACGACCGCGCGCGTCTCGACTCGCTCGGCCTCAACAAGATCGACGTGCCGGCTCGCCCGGGCCTGGTGTTCTTCAACCAGGCCAAGGGGCGCGCGACCCACGACCTCGCCGTACGCCAGGCGCTCGCCGGTGCCATCGACCGCGACGCGGTCGGCAAGGTGAGCACGGGCGGTCGCGGCACGCCGATGAAGAGCCTCACGACGTCGTACAGCAACGTCTGCAAGGCGACCGACATCACTCCGGCGCTCACGGCGTTCGATCGGGATGCCGCGGCGGCCGCGCTCGACAAGGCCGGCTGGGTGAAGGGCGCGAACGGCACCCGGGCGAAGGACGGCACCCCGCTGTCGCTCGTGCTGCTCTATCCCGCGAACTCCGACAAGTCGGCTGTCTCGGGTATCGAACTCATCCAGCAGCAGCTCGCCGAGATCGGGGTGAAAGCGACCCCGACGCCGTCGCCGTCGTACACCGACGTCATCTTCCAGGGGGGCGACTGGGACTTGCTGTGGGCTCCCATCTCGACGACCCTGCCGAGTACGTGGCAGGGCATCCTCTCGGGTGACTTCCCCCCGAAGGGCGGCAACTGGACCTACAACACCAACAAGGAGTTCTTCGATCTGGCCGCCACGGCCCAGGGCCACGCCGGCGAGCAGAGCTGCGGCAGCTGGGAGGCCGCGCAGCGCTCGCTGGTCAAGGACCTCGAAGTGCTGCCGCTGCATGAGTCGACCGAGACCGCCTACGGCAACGGCGTCAAGTTCAACCTGAACTCGAATACGCTCGTAGTGCCCACCAGCCTGCGCGTATCGAAGTAGCCCGATGACGCGCTCGACATCCGCGACCGGTCGCCGCCCCGGCGGCAACCGGTGGCTCGGCTTCCTTCTGCGCCGCACGGGGCGAATGCTCGTCGCCATGTGGGTGATCATCACCGTCGCGTTCATCGTGCTGCGGATGGCGGGGGGCGACCCCGTCCGTTCCGCGCTCGGCGCGACCGCCGACGCGAGCGTGGTGCAGGCCCGACGGGAGCAGCTCGGCCTGAACGATCCCCTCATCCTGCAGTACTTCGACTACCTCGTGGGTCTGTTCCGCGGCGATCTCGGCGCCTCGATCATCACCGGCCGCTCCGTCACAGAGCTCGTCTCGCACCGGCTGCCCGCGACGCTCGAGCTCGCCGGCATCGCCTTCCTCGTCGTGCTGCTCGTCGCCGTCCCCGTGGGCCTCGCCATCGCGATCATCACCCAGGGCAACGGCCGTCGCGGCGCCGAGACGGTCTTCACGGGGGTCACGGCGTTCATCGCGGCCATCCCCGAATACCTCCTGGGCGTGGTCCTGGTCATCGCCTTCGCCATCACGCTGCACGCGTTCCCTGTCGCCGGGCGCACAGGCCCGGCGTCGTACGTACTGCCCGTGATCGCCCTGTCCGTCTCAGCGGCCGCGTCCATCTCGCGTATCGCCCGTATCGAGGCTCTCAACACGCTCAAGGACGACTACGTGCGCACGGCGCGCTCGAAGCGACTTCCCGCCTGGATGGTCTACTTCCGGCACGCCCTGCCGAACATGCTCACCGCGACGCTCACGATCGGCGGGACGCTGCTCGCGGCGATGATCGCGGGCAGCGTGCTCGTCGAGCAGGTGTTCAACTGGCCGGGGCTCGGAATGGCCTTCGTCGGAGCCATCACCACGAAAGACTACGGCATCGTCCAGGGCCTCGCGCTCGTGTACGCCGCGATCATCCTCGTCGTCAACCTGCTCATCGACGTCGTGCTCTCCCTGCTCGACCGGCGCACCTCGCTCCTGGAGACCTCATGACGACCCGCCGTTCCGGGCTGTTGCGACAGCCGATGGCGATCATCGCCACGTGCATGCTCGGGGTGCTCGTCCTGCTTGCGGTGTTCGCTCCGGTCCTGTGGGGCGAGGACGCCGTGGCGGCCCATCCCGACGCCATCGCGCTGCCCTCGTCCGCTGAGCACCTGCTCGGCACCGACAAGCTCGGTCGCGACATCCTCCTGCGCACACTCGTGGCCACGCGGCTTTCGCTGGTGATGGCCGTCGCGGCGACACTCATGGGCGTGTGCGCCGGCCTGGTGCTCGGGGCCCTGCCCGCGGTGCTCGGCGCTCGCGCCCAGCGTTGGTTCGCGAGCGTCGTCAGTACATGGCTCGCGTTCCCCGTGCTCCTCGTCGCCATGCTCACGGTGATCCTCCTCGGGCCGGGGGCCACGACCGCGGTGGTCGCCCTCGCGCTCACGATGACACCGTCGTTCGCGCGCCTCGCGCAGACGCTCTCCTCGCGGGTCGGCGGCTCCGAGTTCCTTGCCGCCGCGCGTATGCTCGGCGTCTCCCGGGGGCGCCAGTTCACGCGGTACGTGCTTCCGAACATCGCCGAGCCCGTCATCGTCAACGTGACCACCTCGATCGGAGGTGGCCTGCTCGCGCTGTCCAGCCTGAGCTTCCTCGGCGTCGGCGTGCAGCCACCGGACTTCGACTGGGGCCGCCAGCTCAGCGAGGGATTCGGCCAGGTGTACAGCTCGCCCGTCGCCGCCATCGGCCCCGGTGTGGCCGTCGTGTTCGCCGGCCTCGCGTTCAGCATGCTCGGTGAGTCGCTCGCCGCGCAGCTCCGCGACCGCGAGCACAGGAAGGCGCTGTCGCCTCGCCGGCTTGGTCCGGCACCGGTCGCCGAGCGCCCGGCGCAGACGCCGTCCACGACCGCGACCGAGCGCGCGGAGACGACCGTCCCGCTCCTCGAGGTCGACGGACTCTCGGTGTCCTTTCCCGGACCGGACGGCTGGATCCGCCCCGTCCAGGATGTTTCCTTCCGTGTCTTCCCAGGTGAGATCGTGGGCGTGGTCGGCGAGTCCGGCAGCGGCAAGAGCGTCACCATGATGTCGGTCGCGCAGCTCGCCCCGGCCGGTGCGGCCGTGACCGCCCGACGGCTCCGTTTCGACGGCGAGGACCTGACCGGCCTCACGCCCGCGGAGAGGGGCAAGGTGCTCGGGACCCGCGTCGGCGTGGTGTTCCAGGACTCCCTCACGGCGCTCAATCCCGCCCTGCGCGTCGGTACCCAGCTCGCCGAGATCCCGCGCGTCCATGGCGGCGCCGGCCGTAAGAAGGCGCATGAGATGGCGGTCCGAGCGCTCGACGACGTGCAGATCCCCGATGCCGCGCGCCGCGCTCAGCAGTTCCCCCACGAGTTCTCAGGAGGGATGCGCCAGCGTGCGCTCATCGCGATGTCGCAGATCGGCTCGCCGTCGCTCATCATCGCCGACGAACCCACCACGGCGCTCGACGTGACCGTCCAACGGCGTGTACTGGCGCTCCTGCGTCGCGAGTGCGCCGAGTCCGGCGCGGCCGCCATCGTCGTGTCGCACGACGTCGCCGTCCTGGCCGAGCTCTGCCGGCGAATCCTCGTGATGTACGCCGGCCGTATCGTGGAGGACGTCGACGTCGCCCTCCTGGCGACCCCCGAGCGGCTCGCGCATCCCTACACGAGGGCGCTCGCGGCATCGCTTCCGGATCTCGACACCGACCGTACCAAGTCGCTGGTGACGATCCCCGGCGAGCCGCCGGACCTGTCGCGTCCCATGACGGGGTGCGCCTTCGCCGCCCGCTGCGCGTTCGCGACCGACCTCTGCCGGACCGAGACCCCCGTCCTGGCTTCGCACCGCCACGGAGGCCGGGTCGCGTGCCGGCATCCGCAGGACGCGGTCGAAGCCGACACCGCACCTGTCACGGCACCTGGGCGCGAGGAGGTAGGAGCCTGATGGCCGAGCTCGTCATCGAGGACTTGGTCGTGACCTTCGGTCACCGTCACCGAGCCTTCAACGCCGTCGATGGGATTTCACTGACCGTACCGCACGGCACGATCGTGGGTCTGGTCGGTGAATCGGGGTCGGGCAAGTCCACCGTCGCGCGCACGGTCGCCGGGCTGCAGCGGGCGACTTCCGGGCGCATCACGCTCGACGGCGACGACCTGCTGCGTACGCGCGGCGTTGACCGTCGTCGCCGGGCACGGGACGTGCAGATGATCTTCCAGGACCCCTACTCGTCGCTGAATCCGCGCATGACGGCCGGCGAGACCATCGAGGAGGCCCTGACCACGCACGGTGACCTCGACGCGAGACAGCGGGCCGCGTCCGTTCGCGAACTGCTCGAACTCGTGCGCCTGAAGTGGGCGGTCGCCGACCAGTACCCGTCGCAGATATCGGGCGGGATGCGGCAGCGCGTGGCCATCGCGCGGTGCCTGGCCGTGCGTCCGCGACTCATCGTCGCCGACGAGATCACTTCTGCGCTCGACGCCTCGGTCCAGGGCGCGGTGCTCAACCTCATCCGCGACCTGCAGCGGGAGCTCGAACTTTCGATGATCTTCATCACCCACAACCTCGCCGCCGTCCGCTACATCGCCGATACCACCGCGGTGATGAGCGGCGGACGTGTGGTCGAGCACGGTGACGCGGAGGCGATCGTCGCGAATCCGCGGCAGCCGTACACCCAGGCGCTCGTATCGGCGATCCCGCGTATCGAGAACGCGGGCACCGATCACCTGCTGCGACTCGCCGATGCGGACGGTGTCCGTTGATGCGCGAGGACGCCCGTCTGATGCTGCCCGAGCTCATCCGCCTGCGCCGCGAGATCCATGCCGACCCCGAGCTCGGTCTGAGCCTGCCGAGGACCCAGCGGCGGGTCATCACCGCGCTGGCGGACCTCGACCTCGAGGTCACGCTCGGCAAGGGACTGGATTCGGTCGTGGCGGTGCTACGGGGCGGCCGTCCCGGGCCGGTCGTGCTGCTGCGTGCCGACATGGACGCGTTGCCCATGCGCGAGGAGGTCGACCTGCCATACCGCGCGCGTGGAGACGCGATGCACGCGTGCGGACACGACCTGCACGTGGCCGGGCTCGTCGGCGCCGCGAGGCTCCTGCACGGGCGGCGGGAAACGCTCGCCGGTGACGTCGTGTTCATGTTCCAGCCCGGTGAGGAGCTCGGAGACGGCGCTGCCCGCATGATCGCGGAGGGGGTGCTCGACGCGGCGGGAGCGCGCCCCGTGGCGGCCTATGGCATCCACGTGGTGCCGGGTGAGTTCGGCGTCTTCTCGACGCGTCCCGGACCGCTCATGGCCGGATGCGCCGAGCTGGATGTCGTCGTCCGGGGTCGAGGCGGCCACGCGTCCGCCCCGCACCTCACGATCGATCCCGTGCCCGCCGCCGCCGAGCTCGTCCAGGCGCTCCAGACGTTCGTGACGCGCCGGTTCGACGTCTTCGACCCTGTGGTGCTCACCACGACGCAACTGCACGCGGGCGGAGCGGCCCGCAACATCATCACCGACGAGGCCAAGCTCGGCGCGACGATCCGCATGCTGTCCGCGGATGTGCTCGACCGGCTGCAGGCCGAGCTTCCGGGCCTGGTCAGGGGCGTCGCCGCCGCCCACGGGTGTGACACCGACGTCGAGGTCCGCGTGGTGTGCCCCCCGACGGTCAACGATCCCGCCCTCGCGACCGACGCGCTGGCCACGCTGTCGGCGACCTTCGGCGGCGAACGCGTCCGCGTCTCACCCGCCCCCGTCATGGGATCCGAGGATTTCAGCTACGTCCTCCGCGACGTGCCCGGGGTCTTCGTCTTCCTCCGCGCGACACCCCGCGACATCGATCATGAGATGGCCTCGCCGAACCATTCGCCGCACGTCGTCTTCGACGACGCCGTACTCGCCGACCAGGCCGTCGCGCTGGCCTCGCTGGCGATCCGCCACCTCGGCCCACCGTGAGGACGTCGCGAGCCGTGCGGTGTTCCTGCCCGCGCGGCTCGCTCTCCCTCACGCGCCAGGTCGTCAGGAGGGATCGACCGGCCTATGGTCGGTCGATCGGGCATAGAAGGCCGCGAGGTCGGCCTTCATCTTCGCTACGACGGCCTCGTCGACGAACGTCATGTGGCCCGATTCGTAGAAGCGGAACTCGATGTTCTCGCGCAGATGCGGGGCGAGATACAGCTTGGCGATGTCGACTTCGGCGCCGAAGAACGGAGTCGCGAGGTCGTAGATGCCGCCCATCACCGCGACCCGCAGGTTCGGGTTGCGGCGAATGGCCGCCGAGAGGTCGAGGCTCACGACGGGCACCGGCATCGGTTCGTCGATGCCGGGGGCCTTGTGGTGCCAGTCCCATGCGCGCGAGATCACCATGTTGTACAGGTGACGGTAGTGCAGGTCGCTCGTGTAGCCGAGATCGCTCGCGATGTGCTCCCGGAACGCCGAGAGGTGTGCGCTGTTGACGCCGGCGGTCGCCGCGTCGTCGGTGGCGGGATCGTGCGAGCCGGTGCCGACCACGTACTGGTGATCGGCGACGAAGCGAGTGTCGAAGCGGCCGACGACCTGGCCCTGGTCGGCGAGGAGGGCGTAGCGGAACGGCTCCATGCCGATGCGGAACCGACGCCGGCGCACGAGGTCGGCGTCGAGTCCGGTGAACGCGCCGAACCGCTCGGCGACCGCCTGCTCGCGATCGGCGGGGAGCCGGTCGCCGAGCTGGAGCGCGGTCGCGTATTCGACCTGTGCGAACTCGCGCGCCTGATCCAGCACCTGCTGGATGCTCGTCGCGCCGATGCGGGACCGGCCGTGGTACCAAGCGGTCGCGGCGAGCGAAGGAAAGAGATTGATGTGCTCCTGGTCGAGACCGAGGTGGTTCTCCGCCCAGTTGAGCATGGTCGAGAGCAGCACGACGCCGTTGAAATCGAGCCCCTGGTTCTGCAGCCGATGCACGAGCGCGGCCGCCCGGGTCGTGCCGTACGACTCGCCGAAGAGGAACCGGGGCGCGTTCCAGTTGTTCGTGAGGGTGAGGTAGCGAGTGATCGCGCGGGCGAACGCGTCGACGTCCTGGTCGACGCCCCAGACCTCCGCGGCCGGCGTGTCGCCGAGCAGGCGCGAATAGCCGGTGCCGGGAGCGTCGAGGAAGACGAGATCGCTGTGCTCGAGCAGGCTGTGCGGGTTGTCGCCGACGGTGTACGGCGCGGGCGGGGTCGCCGCCGGGGTCGCGGTCGGGGTGCGCTTCGGCCCGAACCCGCCGATGTTGAGCCAGAGGCTCGCCGAGCCGGGTCCACCGTTGAAGAGGAAGGTGATCGGTCGCCTCGCGGCGCCTTCCTCGCGGAGAGCGGAGTACGCGACGTAGAACATGCTCGTCCTCGGGCGCCCGTCGTCGTCGCGGACGACGACGGTTCCCGCGGCCGCGGTGTACTCAAGCGTGCGCTCGCCGAATCGGATCGTGTGCCGGGTCTCGACGCGTTCCTCCGCGTCGACCGCGGTTTCGCGTTCGGTCATCCCGCTCCAATCAATGTATACGATTATTGTGAATAGCCTAGCGGAAGGCTCTGTCGCGCAGAATCGGCCGTGGTGGCGACCGGCCGCTCGACCGGCCGCTCGACCCGTTCGCGCGAAGGCGCGGCTCGGTGGTCCGCGGGCCCTCGCCTCCGCGTCCTGGGTGCTATTGACACCTGTAACTCTGGTTTCATATGATCTTAATTGATTATAACCATTTACGTGATGGCTTCGCGAGGATCACGACATGCCCCAGCACTACACGAGTCGGCACTCTGCGGTGATTCGTGACACCTCGATTGACTTCACGGCGGAGGCGCGTCGCATCTCGATCGCCGACGAGTGTGGGCGCACACTCGGCGACGCGTGGACATTCGCATACGTCCGGGACAGTGCAGAACGGGACAGTGCAGAACGGGACAGGGCAGAGGCGGAACGCCCGGTGCTCTTCCTCTTCAACGGTGGGCCGGGCTGTTCCTCCGTGTGGCTCCACCTTGGTGGGCTCGGCCCCTGGCGCGCCGCGGCTCCTCGCGAACTCGACGCCGCACCCATCGTGCGAGACACGCTGGCACCGAGCCCCGACGCCCTCATCGACACCGCCGACCTGGTGTTCATCGACCCGATCGACACCGGCTTCGGCCGGCTCGCCGACGGCGTCGAACCCGCCGCGATCTCGAGCGTCGACCGCGACGCCGCGATCACCGCGCAGATCGTGCGGTTGTGGCTGGAGCGCCACAACCGGCTCGAATCACCCGTCTACCTGCTTGGCGAGAGCTACGGTACGACCCGCGCCGCACTCACCGCCACAGCCCTTCTCACCGCCGACGAGCCGGTCGCGGTCTCCGGCATCGCCATGCTCGGCCAGTGCGTGAACGCGCAGGAGACCACGCAACGCCCCGGCAACCCGATCGGGTTCATCGCCGCCATCCCGCTGCTCGCCGCCACCGCGTGGTACCACGGGAAGAGCGCCCACGGCGCGCTCACCCTGGATGAGGTGGTGCGCCAGGCGCATGCGTTCGCCGTCGGCGAGTACGCGGCGGCGCTGCTCACCGACGAGATGCCCGACCCCGTCGTCGAGCGGCTGGTGGGCTTCACCGGACTCGGCGCCGCGGAACTGCGGGCGCGCCGCCTCCGCGTCGACAAGGAGGAGTTCCGTACGCTGCTCCTGGCCGACCGAGGGCTCGTGCTCGGGCTGACCGACGCGCGCTACACCTTGCCCGCGCCGGCCGGTGCGGGCGAGCCGCATGTCGACGCCGCGTCCGTACGACTCGATCCCGTCTTCTACGCCGCCGCACGGCGATTGTTCACCGAGCACCTGGGGATCCCCCGCGAGCTCCGGTACCGCGTCGCCGTCGCCGCACATGAACGCTGGAACTACCTCGAGAACGCCGCCGTCGCACGGTTCGGCGGCAGCGCGATGCCCTCGCCCTTCGCGGTGTTCGACTACCCGGCGCACCTGGCGGCGCTGCTCCGCGCGAACGCCGACGCGCGCCTGTTCTTCGGCACCGGATACTTCGACACCCTGACGACCGTCGGCTCGCTCGAGCACCTGCGCTCGCAGTATGGACTGCCGGCCGCGCGTCTGCGCGAGGGGCGCTACCCGGCAGGGCACATGATGTACACCGATCCCCACAGCTCGGCCGCGCTGTCGGCCGACCTCAGGGCCTTCCTCCGCGAGGGCAGGGAAGGGAGGTGAACGTGGCGGAGGTCGCATTCGCCGGTGGACGCGTGGTGACCGGCGCCGGTCGTATCATCGGCCGCGAGGTCTACCGAGTTGAGAACGGCGCGCCGATCGTGGCGGATCGGTGGGCCGAGCGATGACCGTGTCGACGCCGGAGTCGCTGCGCGAGGACGCCGCCGGACTCGCCGAAGGCCTCGTCGCACTTCGACGCCGTCTGCATCGCGAACCCGAGGTGGGCTTCGAACTGCCGCGCACCCAGGCGGCGATCATCAACGCACTCGAGCCGCTCGAGCTTGAGATCCGCACGGGCGCGCGACTCGGTTCCGTGACCGCCGTCCTCCGCGGAGAGCACCCCGGTCCCTCGGTGCTGCTGCGGGCCGACATGGACGCGCTGGCGATCCGCGAGGAGACCGGACTGGAGTTCGCGTCGCGGAACGGTGCGATGCACGCCTGCGGTCACGACGGCCGACCGCGTGCGTCTGCTCGATTCGCCCGTGATGGCCTCGGAGGACTTCTCGTTCGTGCTCGACGAGGTGCCCGGAGCCTTCGTGTTCCTGGGGGCGACGCCCTCGCACATCGACCCGGCGCGGGCCGAGATGAATCACTCGCCTCGTGCGGTCTTCGACGATGGCGTGCTCGCCGACCAGGCTGTGGCGCTCGCCGCGCTCGCGCTGCGACACGTCGCGGCTCGGGGCTGAGCGCCTCGGCGTGTCACGCCGCGAGGTCGGCGTATCGACGCCGCCTGCCGTCCGCCCTCGGCGCCGGCGACACGCGGTGGACCGCGCCTGCGCCGGCGCCGACAGGGTCAGGGTCGCCGCAGCAGTTCGGCGGCGAGGGTGAGGAAGCGGTCGTTCTCCTCGGTCGTGCCGATGGTGACGCGCAGCCCGTCCGTGGCGTACGCCCGGAGGATCACCCCGCGCTCCTCGAACGCGGCGGCCATGGCGGGGCCGTCGGGCATCGGCATGAACACGAAGTTGGCCTGGCTGGGCACGACGGGCACGCCCAGGTGGATCAGTTCGTCGGTCACCCGGGTGCGCTCCTCGACGACGTGCGCGATGCGCTCTTTGAGCTCGACGCCGGCCTCGGGGGTCAGCGCGGCGAGGGCACCGGCCTGGGCCAGGGTGGAGACCGAGAACCCGACGATCGCCTTGCTGATCAGCTCGGCCGTCTCCGGCCGGGTCACGCAGTATCCCACCCGCAGCCCGGCCAGGCCGTACGCCTTGGAGAACGTGCGCAGCACGGCGACGTTGGGCCGCTCGCCGACGAGGTCGAGGCCGCGCGGCGAGCGGAGGTCGGTGACGAAGTCCTGATAGGCCTCGTCCAGCACGAGCAGCACGTCGTCGGGCAGCGCGTCGAGCAGCCGGCCCAGTTCGGCGCGGGACACCATGGTGCCGGTCGGGTTGTTCGGGTTGCACACGATCACCATCCGGGTTCGGTCGGTGACCGCCGCCGCCATCGCGGCCAGGTCGTGGGCGTACCGGCCGTCCAGCGGGACGGTGACCGCGGTCGCCCCCGAGACCGCGGTCACGATCGGGTAGCTCTCGAAGGCCCGCCACGCGTAGATGATCTCGTCGCCCGGGCCGGCGATGACCGAGGCCAGGACCTGCAGCAGCGCGCCGGAGCCGTTGTCCACGACCACCTGCGACGGATCCACGCCATGCCGGCTCGCCAGTGCCTCGGTCAGCTCCAGCCGGTGGAAGTCGGGGTAGCGGTTCAACGTGGTGGCGGCCCGTGAGATCGCGTCCAGCACGGCCGGCAACGGCCCGAACGGCATCTCGTTCGACGAGAGCTTGACCTTGGGACGGCCTGCCACCGGAGCCCGGCCCGGCTTGTAGGCGACCAACCCGTCGATGGGGGCGCGGTGCTTGACGGTCATCTCACTCCTCTGATGACAGAAAGAATCACATAAATCTATATAATGATTCTCCTTGATCTGCAAGACGGGGAAGGGGCCGGCGCCCACCGGCGCCGGCCCCTTCCAGGTCGCGGAGGTCAGCGGTCGTCGCGCGTCAGCCCGCGGTGGCGCAGGGCCATGGCCTCGGCGCCGCGCTGGTCGCCCCGGATGACCGCTTCGACCAGATCGACGTGCACCTGGAGCCGGTCGGCCGAGCCCTTGCGGAAGTCCTCCGCGGTTATGGCCGAGGACAGGTCTCCGCTGATGTAGTCGACCAGCCGGGTGTACATGGTCCGCAGCAGGACGTTGGGGGAGATCAGGGCGAGCCGGCGGTGCAGGTCCCAATTGCAGCGCTGGGCTTCGGCCGCGTCCGGCCAGGACCGCCGCAGGTGCTCGATCATCTCGGTTAGCTCGTCGATGTCCTGCTCGGTGCGGTGGGCGGCCGCGTCGAGTGCCACCTCCTGGTCGAGCACGTCCACGACGGCCAGGCAGTGCTTGACCGACGCGCCGTCCGCGCCGAGTTGGAGCATGTCGTGGCCGAGCCGGACCAGTGGCGACTGCTCCGCGACGAAGATGCCGCCGCCCGGCCCCGGGCGCACGTCCAGCACGCCGCGCAGCCGCAGTACGCGGATCGCCTCGGCCAGTGTCGCGGGGGCGACTCCGAACTGCTGACGGAGCTCTTCCTTGGTGCCGAGGCGGTGGCCCGGCGCGAGGCTGCTGCGGCGAATCGTGTCTTCGAGGCGCTCGACCAGCGTCTCGGCGATCGACGACCGTGCGTCGCTGCGATCGAAGGTCACCTGGGTGACCGTGTCTGCATCGTACATGCCGGCTTCTCCCGTGGACGGCGATCTGTCAACTGTAGATCGTTCGCCGCGCGGCTGTGTGCCTGTCCCCACGTCCTCGATCCATAGAAACCATACTAATGGTTGACACTCTCCCCGAACTGTAATAACCATATGAATGGTTTCTGTCGGCTTGGTTTTTGGAGGAGGTGTGCGATGGGCTCGGTCGTCCTCGCCGCGAAGATCACGCATGTGCCGTCGATCTGGCTGTCGCTGCAGACCGGCACCAAACACGAGGGCATCCGGCAGAACGCCGTGGACGGCCTGGTCGAACTCGGTCGCCGGGCACGCGAGCGCGGTGCGGACACCTTCATCGTGCTGGACGTGCACTGGCAGAACAACGCCGGATTCCACCTGAACGCGCGGGAACATGTGACGGGGAGCTACGCGTCCCACGAACTCCCGCACTTCATCTCGGGCCTCCGCTACGACTACCGGGGCGACCCCGAGCTGGCCCGGCTGGTCGTCGACGAGATTCGCGCCGCCGGGATGAAGGCCCTCGCGCACGACGTGCCCGACCTCGGTTTCGAGTACGGCACGCTCGTGCCGATGCACCTGATGAACCCGGACGGTGATCTGCGGGTGCTGTCGGTGGGCGTGAACATCTATGCCTCGATCGAGGAGCAGCGCCTGGTCGGCGAGGCCCTGCGCCGGGCCGTGGATGCGAGCGACCGAGATGTGGCGCTGCTCGCCAGCGGCTCGCTCTCGCACGAGTTCCCGCCGAACGCGATCTCGGAGACCAAGCTCAACGAGCACACCAACGAGTTCAACCGTCAGGTCGACATGAGGGTGCTGGAGCTGTGGCAGGCGGGCCGCATGGCCGAGTTCATCGCGATGCTGCCCGAGTACGCCAAGCGCTGCCACGGTGAGGCCGGCATGGGGGACACGGCGATGCTCTTCGGCGCGCTCGGCTGGGATGCCTACCGCGGCCGGGGCGAGCTGCTCGGCCGGTTCTTCGGCAGCACCGGCACCGGCCAGGCCAATGTCGAGTTCACGCTCTGAACTTCGCGCCGCGACCCCAAGCTGACGCCTGCCGGTCCCGGCACCCCCGCCGGAGACCGCTCGCCACGCACCTCGTTCACCACTTCATGCAAGCCCTGCCGAGAGGCAGAAAGGAGACCGCGTGCTCACGGGAACCGCGTACGGCCGGCGCGCCGCCTCGCACAACCCCGAGTTGACGCTCGCCGGCGCCGGCACCCCCGCCGGAGAGTTGCTGCGCCGTTACTGGCAGCCGGTCGGGACGGCGGGCGACGCCACCACCACGCCGCGGCCGATCAGGATCCTCGGTGAGGACCTCATCTTGTTCCGCACCCGCAAGGGCGTGCCCGGGCTGCTGCACCCCAACTGCGCGCATCGCGGCACCTCGCTGTACTACGGCAGGGTCGAGGACGACGGCATCCGCTGCTGCTACCACGGGTGGCTGTTCGGTGCGGACGGCGCCTGCCTGGACCAGCCCTGCGAGCCTGACGGCGGACGGCACCGCGACCGCATCCGCCAGCCGTGGTACCCGCTGCGCGAGTGGGCCGGGTTGATCTGGGCCTACATGGGCCCGCAGGACCGCATGCCGGTCTTCCCCCGGTTCTCGATCTTCGAGGATCTGACGGAGGGCGAGGAACTGGTCGCCGACGACAGGAGCGTCGGGTCCGGCGGCCCGGTGATCGTCGACTTCAACTGGCTGCAGCACTGGGAGAACGTGATGGACCCGTTCCACGCGCCCATCCTGCACGGCTCGTTCTCCGGCGTGCAGTTCGTCAAGGAGATGGGCGTCCTGCCCCAAGTGGAGTGGGAGGTCACCGAACACGGGGTGCGCAGCATCCAGGACCGGAAGCTGGACGACGGCCGGATCTACCGCCGCCGCACCCAGGTGGTCTTCCCCAACCTGCGCGTCGTGCCGAACCCGCGCCTCGAAGTGCTCGGCGCGGCCGACTCCATCGGCTGGGTGGTGCCCATCGACGACACCACCTTCCGCATCTACTCGGTATTCCGCACCCGCGACCCCGAGGCCATCGCCCGGATCCGCACCCTCTTCGACGGCCGCCCCTGGGCGGAACTGACCGAGGAGGAGCACCAGCGCATGCCGGGCGACTACGAGGCGCAAAAGAGCCAGGGCGACATCGCCGACCACGCGGCCGAGCACCTGGGCACCACCGACCGCGGCATCGTCATGCTCCGCAGGTTCCTCAAGCGGCAGATCGACGCCGTGGCCGCCGGGCAGGACCCGGTCGGTGTCGCGTTCGATGAGCAGAAGGCGCTGATCCAGCTGGACGCGGCCGCCTTCATGGTGGAATGAGCACGGGCCGAATGAGCACCCTGCGGGTGCGCTCCATGACCTGGGAGGCCGACGGGGTTCTGGCGGTATGCCTGGCCGACCCGGAAGGGGACGTGCTGCCCCGCTGGGCCCCCGGAGCGCACATCGACCTCGTCGCCGAGGGCGTTCCGACCCGGCAGTACTCCCTTTGCGGAGATCCGGCCGACCCCTTCCTGTGGCGCATCGCCGTGCTGCGCGAAGAGGACGGCCGGGGCGGCTCGGCCTTCGTGCACGAACGGCTCCGCCCGGGCGCGCTGGTCGGGGTAGGCGGTCCGCGCAACAACTTCCCGCTGTTCCCGGCCGCGAGCTACCTGTTCGTGGCCGGGGGCATCGGCGTCACTCCGCTGCTGCCGATGGTCCGCGCCGCCGCCGCCGCGGGGGTGCCGTGGCGTCTGCTGTACGGCGGGCGGACCCGGACGTCGATGGCGTTCCTGCCCGAGCTGGCGCGGCACGGCGAGCACGTCGTGGTGCGGCCGCACGACGAGTACGGCCCGCTGGACCTGGACGCGGCGCTGGCCGCGGCGCCGGGGGCGGCGGTCTACTGCTGCGGCCCCGAGCCGCTGCTCGCCGCCATGGAGGAACGCGTCCCGGATGTGCACGTGGAGCGGTTCAGCCCGAAACTCCGCCCGGAGGCGGCCGAGCCGGGCGCCTTCGAGGTGGTGCTGAAACGGTCGGGCCTCAGCCTGACGGTTCCGGCCGACCGCACGGTGCTGTCCGTACTGGAGGAGGCGGGGGTCGAGGTCCCCACCTCCTGCCTGGAAGGCGTGTGCGGGTCCTGTGAGACCAGGGTGCTCGAGGGCGAGGTGGAGCACCGCGACTCGGTGCTCACCGAGGCCGAGCGCGCCGCCGGGGACACGATGTTCCTCTGCGTCTCCCGATGCCGCTCGCCGCGCCTGGTCCTCGACCGATGAAACTTCCCTAAGGAGACCCATGGAGATGACGGGCGGCGAGGCTCTCGCCCGTTCGCTGGCGGCCAACGGCGTCAGCCAGATATTCGGCATCCCCGGCGTGCAGCTCGACCATGCCGCGGACGCCCTCTACCACGCGAGCGACGACATCGCCTTCACCTGCGTGCGTAACGAGCAGGCCGCCACCTACATGGCCGACGGCTACGCCCGCTCCACCGGCCGGCCCGGCGTCGCGATGGTGGTGCCGGGGCCGGGCATGCTGAACGGCCTGGCCGGCCTCGCCACCGGGTACGCCTGCTCCTCGCCGCTGCTCTACATCTGTGGGCAGATCGATTCGGCGGCGATCGGCAGAGGACTCGGCGTGCTGCACGAGATCCCCGACCAGAGCGGCATCCTGCGCACGCTCACCAAGTGGAGCGGCCTGGCGGAGCGTCCCGAGGACATCCCCGGCCTGGTCCACCGCGCCTTCGCTGAGATGCGCTCGGGGAGGCCCCGCCCGGTCGGCCTGGAGATCCCTCCCGACGTGCTCGCCGCGCGGGCCGACGTCCAGATCCCGGGCGCCGCTCCGCACGCGCCCGTTGTCCCGGACCGGAAGCTGATCGACGCCGTGGCCGAGCTGCTGCGCGGCTCCCGGCGGCCGTTGATCTACGCGGGTGGCGGCGTGATCGCCGCCGACGCCTCGGAGGAGCTGCGCGAGCTGGCGGAGATCCTGCACGCGCCGGTCGTGATGAGCGAGAACGGCCGCGGCGCGATCTCCGCCGGACACCCGCTCGCCTTCGACGCGCTCGCGTTCCGCCGACTGCGCGAGGACGCCGACATCGTGCTCGCCCTGGGCACCCGCTTCGTGACCGCGTTCAGCACCCAGGTGAACACGGCCGGGGCCCGGCTGGTGATGATCAACGCCGAGGCCGCCGACCTCGGTGAGCCCCGGACCCCCGACCTCGCCGTGCACGGCGACGCGCGGCTGGCGCTCGCCGCGCTGGCCGAGGAACTGCGTGGCGTAGACCGTGAGTGCCGCGTGGCGGAGTTCGACGCGGCGCGGGACTGGCTGGAGGAGCAGTACGCCGACATCGCCCCGCAACGGGCCTACCTGCGGGCGATCCGCGCCGCGCTGCCGGACGACGGCGTCCTGGTCAGCGAACTGACCCAGGTCGGCTACGCCGCCAACGCCTGCTTCCCGGTCTATCGGCCGCGCACCTTCCTGACGCCGGGATACCAGGGCACGCTGGGGTACGGCTTCGCGACCGCGCTCGGCGCGAAGGCGGCCGACCCGGACCGGCCCGTCGTCTCCATCACCGGCGACGGGGGCTTCTCCTGGACGCTCCAGGAGCTCTCCACGGCGAAGAAGTACGGCCTGGCCACGGTGACGGTGGTCTTCAACGACGGCTTCTTCGGCAACGTGCGGCGGATCCAGAAGAACCGTTTCGGCGCCCGTTACTTCGCCAGTGACCTGGTCAACCCCGACTACGCCAAGCTCGCCGACGCCTTCGGCGTCGCCGCGGCCCGGGCGACCGGTCCCGAGGAGCTGGAGACGGTGCTGAAGGAGGCGCTGGCCGCCGGTGAGCCGGTGCTCGTCGACGCTCCCGTCAAGGAGTTCCCGGGCCCCTGGCATCTGATCCATGAGGGCGTGCCGCGCCCCGCACCGCTGGAGGAGTCATGATCGAGCGCGACGACCTGCTGATCGGTGGCGAGTGGACCGCCGCGCACGGCGGCGCCCTCGGCACCTCCGGCACGCTCGACGTGGTCGACCCCGCCACGGACGAAGTGGTGGGGCGCGTCCCGATCGCGTCGGCCGAGGACGTCGACGCCGCGGTCCGGGCCGCCGCCGCGGCGTTCCCGGCCTGGTCCGAGGTGCCGATGACGGAGCGGGTCGCGCTGGTCGAGCGGATCAGGGCCGGAGTCGAGGAACGGCGTGAGGAACTGGCCGCGCTGCTCACGCTCCAGATGGGCACGCCCATCACGTTCGCCAGGCAGGCGCAGCTCGGCGTCGCGCTGGCCGACCTCGACGCGATCGTCAAGGCCGGGCGCGACTACGCCGCCGAGGAGGTCATCGGCGGCGCCCTGGTCGTGCGTGAGCCCGCCGGGGTCGTGGCCGCCATCACCCCGTGGAACTTCCCGTTGCACCAGGTCGCCCTCAAGGTGGGCGCGGCGCTCGTGGCCGGGTGCACGATCGTGCTGAAGCCGAGCGAGCTGACGCCGCTGGACGCCTACGTCTTCGCCGAGATCGTCCAGGCCGCGGGGGCGCCCGCGGGCGTGTTCAACCTGGTGCCGGGCGACGGGCCCGTGACCGCGGAGGCGCTCGCCGCGCATCCGCTGGTGGACATGGTCACGCTGACCGGATCCGTTCGCGCGGGGGCGCGGGTGGCCGAACTGGCCGCCCGCACGATCAAGAGGGTCACCCTGGAGCTCGGCGGGAAGTCGGCCGGCATCGTGCTCGACGACGCGGACCTGGCGACCGTCGTTCCGCAGGCCGTCGGTGGCTGCTTCGCCAACTCCGGCCAGATCTGCGCCGCGCTGACCAGGGTGCTCGTCCCCGAGCACCTGCTGGGAGAGGTCGAACGGCGCGCGGTCGAGGCGGCGTCCGGCTGGGTGCCCGGCCCGCCGTCCGACCCGGCCACCAGGCTCGGCCCGCAGGCGTCGCGACGGCAGCAGCGGATCGTCCAGGACTACATCGAGGCCGGGATCGCGGAGGGGGCGCGGCTCATCGTGGGCGGCGCCCCGATAGAAGGCCCGGGGGCCTATGTATCGCCGACGATCTTCTCGGGCGTGCGCCCCGAGATGACGATCGCGCGTGAGGAGATCTTCGGCCCGGTCCTCTCGATCATGAGCTACACCACGGAAGACGAGGCCGTCGCCATCGCCAACGACTCCGAGTACGGGCTGTCGGGCGGCGTGTGGTCGGCAGACCCTGCCCGGGCGCTGGCGGTGGCCCGCCGTCTGCGCACCGGGATGGTGAGCGTCAACGGGGCCGGGCTCAACGTGGCGGCGCCCTTCGGCGGCTACAAGCGGTCCGGCGTCGGCCGCGAGGGCGGACGCTACGGCATCGAGGAGTTCCTGGAGACCAAGACCGTGGTCGGCATGCCCGAAGGCGTCGCCTGAAGCGTCACCGGCCGCGTCGCGTGACGGGTCGTCCCGCGGTCCTCGTACAGGGCCGCAACATCAGAACAATCTTCTCTTTGGTTTGGTTGGAGCGGGCATGGCAGAAGTGCGGATCACCGGACTGGTGAAGCGCTTCGGGGACGTCACCGTGGTCCGGGACGTCGAGCTGACGATCTCCGACGGCGAGTTCCTGACGCTGCTCGGCCCGAGCGGCTGCGGGAAGACGACCACGCTACGCTGCCTCGCCGGACTGGAGACGCCGACCGCGGGCGAGATCACCATCGGAGGCGACACCGTCTACTCCGCCGCGCGCGGCGTGTGCCTGCCGCCGGAGCGGCGTCGCGTGGGGATGGTGTTCCAGAGCTACGCGCTCTGGCCGCACCTGACGGCCGGTGCCAACGTCGGTTACCCGCTCCGCGCGGCCCGGATGAGAGCGGCCGAGCGCAGGGCGAGGGTGGCCGAGATGCTGGGGGCGGTCGCCCTGGCCGACCACGCCGGGCGCTACCCGGGCGAGCTGTCCGGCGGGCAGCAGCAGCGGATCGCGCTCGCCAGGGCGATGGCCGCACACCCCCGGCTCATGCTCTTCGACGAGCCGCTGTCGAACCTCGACGCCAAGCTGCGGGTCGGCATGCGTACCGCGATCCGCCGGCTCCAGCGGGAGATCGGCACCACCGCCGTCTACGTCACGCACGACCAGGAAGAGGTGATGGCGCTCTCGGACCGGGTCGTGGTGATGAGCGAGGCGGTGATACAGCAGGAGGGCACGCCCCGCGAGGTCTACACGCGCCCGGCCAACCGGTTCGTGGCGGACTTCATGGGGTTCGAGAACATCTTCGACGGGACCGTGTGCGAGGCGGACGGCACAGGGTTCTCCTTCCACCCGTCCCCGGGCGGGCCGCCCCTGAGGGTCGCCGGGCCGCCGCCGGGCCCGTCCGGTTCCGCCGTCGAGGTCGCCGTACGGGCCGCCCACGTGCGGATGGTCCCGGAAGGGGCGGCGGGCGAGGAGCCCGGCGTGCGCAGGGCCGTGGTCCTCGACGCCGTCTACCTCGGCGGGCGGACCGAGCTGACGGTGGACGCGGAGGGGCTGCCGATCACGGTGTCCGTGTCGCACGGGTACAGCGCCGGGCACGCGGACGTACCCGGGCACGAGGATGGCGGCGTCCGGGTTCCCCGTACCGGGGAGCGGATCGCGGTCGCGCTGAGCGCCGGGCACGCCGTGGTGCTCGGGAGGGCCGGAACCTCGGCCGGGGTGGGCGCGTGACCGCCGATGGCCGCGTGACCGCCGGGGCGCCGCCGTACCCCGGCGTGCCGCGGGGCCTTCCCCGCCGCCTGGTCGCGTGGGCACGGCGATGATCGCGCTGCAGGCGCTGCTCGCGCTGGTGCTGCCGCTGGTCCAGCTCTACATCGGCAGCTTCCAATCCTTCTTCGGGCTCTACGACAACTGGACGCTCGACAACTACCGCAAGGTGCTCGACGACCCGGACACGATCGACGCGATCATCACCACGTTCGGCCTGGCCTTGGTCGGAGGGTTCGTGACCATGCTCCTGTGCGTACCTGCGCCTGCTCATCCCCGGCTGAAGATCGTCGCGTACATGCAGGGGTGGGAGCAGTACCAGAAGGTGTGGGACGCCTTCGAGAAGCGCTTCCCCGGGATCACCACCAAGGGCCTGGCGGTCAACGGCCCCGAGTTGACGACCAAGCTGTCCGCCGAGCGCTCCTCGGGCAAGCACGTCGGCAGCCTGCTCGGCGGTCCCGACTTCCAGCGCAAGGAGGTGCTGAAGCCCCTGGACCTGCCGACGGCCAAGACGCTGGGCGCCGCCTACCGCGAGGACTCGCGCATCTTCTACGCGCCGACGACCACGGTCTGGGGCATCGAGTACAACTCGGATAAGGTGGCCGGCGCCGACGTGCCCAGGAAGTGGGCCGATCTGCTGGACCCGAAGTGGAAGGGCCGGATCGTGGCGGGCGACCCCACCACGCCGAGCGCCACCTCCGGCACGCTCATCCGGCTGTACGGCGGGCACGCGATCGACGACGCCTGGCTGGACCGGCTGAAGGCGCAGGACGTCACGTTCAAGTCGTCACTGGAGATCGCCGACCAGTCGGTCGCCCGCGGCGAGTTCGACGTCCTGCTGACCACGCTGTCGGACTTCTTCTTCCCGTCCAAGGCGAAGGGCGCGCCGATCGGGTTCGCCTTCCCGCTGGAGGACGGCAACGTCTCGACCCCGACCTACTTCGCCGCGCTCAAGGACGGCGCCGCCCCCGCGGACACCGAACTGCTCATGAACTGGCTGTTCACCGCCGAGGCGCAGCAGGCGTTCGCGCAGATCGACGCGCTGCCCACGATGCCGGGCGCGCCCGCGGTCCAGGGCCTGGTCCCGCTGGACCAGGTGAAGTTGCTCGACATCCCCGGGCCGGAGGAGATCACCTCCCTCTGGGACCCCATGACCACCAAGTTCAAGGACGTCTTCGGCTCTCCCAAGGGCTGAATCGCGCCGCCGAGTCGCGCCAAGGAGCACTTCCCGTGACACATCCGCTGGGATTCGCGCCGTCGAAGATCATCGCGGTGCATCTCAACTATCGGAGCAGGGCGGAGGAGCGGGGCCGCCTGCCCGAAACTCCCTCCTACTTCCTCAAGCCGCCCTCGTCGCTCAGCCACTCGGGTGTCCCGGTGGTCCGGCCGCGCGGTTGTGCCTACCTCGCCTTCGAGGGGGAGATCGCGGTCGTCATCGGGCGGCGGGCACACCGGGTGCGCGTCGCCGACGCGCTCGACCATGTGGCGGGCTACGCCGCGGCCAACGACTTCGGCGTGTACGACCTGCGCCACGCCGATCGCGGCTCCAACGTCCGCTCCAAGGGCGCCGACGGATTCACCCCCATCGGCCCCACCCTGCTCGACGCCCGCGAGGTGGACCCGAACCGCCTCACCCTGCGTACATGGGTCAACGGCGAGCTGGTGCAGGAGGCGTCCACCGAGGAGCTGCTGTTCCCGTTCGCCGTCCTGGTCGCGGATCTGTCCCGGCTCATGACGCTGGAACCCGGTGATGTCATCCTCGCCGGAACCCCGGCGGGGTCTACCGTGGTCCGTCCGGGTGACGTCGTCGAGGTCGAGCTGGAGAACTCCGGCCGGCTGTGCAACGAGATCGTCGAGGCCGATCACGACCTGGAGCCGATCGGCGCCATGCCGCGCGTCTCGGCCGCCGACCGGGACGCCGCCCTCGGTGGGCGCGCCGCACCGGCCGTCGATCCGGCTCCCGATCTCGTACGGCCCGCGGTGCCCGAGGAGACGCTGGCCGCGCTGCGCACGGTGTCCACCGCCACGCTTTCCAGCGTGCTGCGCAAGAAGGGCATCGAGCACCACTTCATCGAGGGCGTGCGCCCGGCCCGCCCCGATCTGCGGATGGTGGGCTTCGCGCGGACCCTGCGGTACGTGCCCCTGCGCGAGGACGTCTTCGCCGAGATCGGCGGAGGCATGAACGCTCAGAAGCGCACCGTCGAGGAGATCCGGCCTGGCGAGGTGCTCGTCATCGAGGCGCGCGGCGACCACGGCGCGGGCACCCTCGGCGACATCCTCGCCCTGCGCGCGCTGCGGCGCGGCGCGGCGGGTGTGGTGACCGACGGCGGGTTGCGCGACAGTCCCTCGTTCGCCTCCCTCGACCTGCCGACGTACTACGGAGTCCCGCACGCCGCCGTGCTCGGGCGCAGGCACGTCCCCCTGGAGGGCGACGTGCCCGTGGCGTGCGGGGGAGTCCTCGTCATGCCGGGTGACCTGCTGGTCGGGGACGCCGAGGGTGTCGTGGTCATCCCGCCCGCGCTGGCCGTGGACGTGACCGCCGAGGCGGTCGAGCAGGAACGTCAGGAGCGGTTCATCTACGAGCGGGTCGCCGCCGGGGAGAGCGTCGACGGGCTCTACCCGATCGGCCCGCGATGGCGGGACGCGTACGACGCCTGGGCCGCGAACCACAGCTGAGCACGTTTCCGAATATTTCCCGAGGAGAGATGACGTGAAGTTCCGATCAGTTCCCGCATCCATCCGGGGCTCGATCGCCCCTGTGGTCACACCGTTCACCGCCACCGGCGACGTGGACCTCGACGGGCTGCGCGGACTCGTCCGCTGGCAGTTGGAGTCCGGTTCGCACGGCATCTCCCTGGGCGGTTCCACCGGAGAGCCCGGCGCGCAGAGCGTCGACGAGCGGATCGCCGCGATGGAGGCCGTCGCCGAGATCGTGGCCGACAGGGTGCCGTTCCTGCCGGGCACGGGGTCGGCGAAGCTGGAGGAGACCCTCCGCCTCACCGCCGCCGCCCGCGACCTCGGTGCCGATGCGGCTCTGGTGATCACGCCGTACTACGCCCGGCCCACGCAGGAGGCGCTGCACACCTGGTACACCACCGTGGCCCGGGAGTTTCCCGACCTGCCGATCGTGATCTACAACGTGCCGTCCAGGACGGCCGTCGACATCGATCCGGCCACGGTGGCGCGGATCCGACGTGACAACGACAACGTCGTCGGCATCAAGGAGACCACCAAGGACTTCGAGCACTTCTCGCGGGTGCTCCACGCGTGCGGGCGCGACTTCCTGGTGTGGTCGGGCATCGAGCTGCTCTGCCTGCCGCTGCTCGCGCTCGGCGGTGCGGGATTCGTCAGCGCGGTCGCCAACATCGCCCCGCGCGCCGTCGCCGGCATGTACGAGGCGTGGACGGCCGGAGACACCGAGACCGCCCTCGACCTGCACTACGCCCTGCACCCCCTGGTCGACCTGCTGTTCGTGGAGACCAACCCGGCACCGGCCAAGTCGGTGCTCGAACGGCGTGGCCTGATTCGGTCCGGCCACGTGCGCCCGCCGCTCATCACGCCCACGGCGGCGGGCCTGGCCAAGATCGACACGCTCCTCGCCCAGGGGAGCGACCTGCTAGCGAAGGAGCGGTACCCCCGATGACCGGACATCCGGAACTGATCGAGCACTACATCGGCGGACGCCTGGTGCCGAGCCTGGACGGCTCCGCCGTCGACGTGCTCGAACCGGTGCGCAACACGCCTTACACCAAGGTCGCGGCGGGCAAGGCCGCCGACGTCGCCCGTGCGGTCGCCGCCGCCCGGGAGGCGTACGAGCACGGGCCGTGGCCGTCGATGCGGGCCCGCGAGCGGGCCGGGATCCTGAACCGGATCGCCGACGCCATCGAGGCGCGCGGGGCCCGGATCGCCGAGATGGAGGCGCATGACACCGGCCTGCCCATCACGCAGGCGCGCGGGCAGGCGGCCCGCGCGGCGGAGAACTTCCGGTTCTTCGCCGACGTCATCGTGGCCTCCGGCGAGGAGGCGTACAGCGTTCCGGGCAGCCAGCTCAACTACGTGACGCGCAAGCCGATCGGCGTGGCCGGCCTGATCACACCGTGGAACACGCCGTTCATGCTGGAGACCTGGAAGCTGGCGCCCGCGCTGGCGTCGGGATGCACGCTGGTGCTGAAGCCCGCGGAGTGGTCGCCGCTCAGTGCCTCGGTGCTCCCCGAGATCATGGAGGAGGCGGGCGTCCCGGCCGGGGTGTTCAACATCGTGCACGGCATCGGCGAGGAGGCCGGGGCGGCGCTGGTCGAGCACCCGGACGTCCCCATCGTGTCGTTCACCGGGGAGACCACCACCGGAAAGACCATCATGAGGAGCGCGGCCGAGCACCTCAAGACCCTGTCCATGGAACTCGGCGGGAAGTCCCCCGTGCTGGTGTTCGCGGACGCCGACCTGGAGGCCGCCCTGGACTCCGCGGTGTTCGGCATCTTCTCGCTGAACGGCGAACGGTGCACGGCGGGGTCGCGGATCCTGGTGGAACGGTCCGTCTACGAGGAGTTCACCGCACGGCTGGCCAAGCGGGCCGACAACGTGCGGGTGGGCCTGCCCTCCGACCCGGCCACCGAGGTCGGCGCACTGATCCACCCGGAGCACCACGCCCGCGTGCTGGACTACGTGCGGATCGGCATCGAGGAGGGGGCACGCCTGGTCGCCGGGGGAGTGGTCCCCGACGACCTGGCGGGCGGCAACTTCCTGCGGCCCACGGTCTTCGCCGATGTGACGCCCGACATGCGGATCTTCACCGAGGAGATCTTCGGGCCGGTCGTCTGCGTGTCCCCCTTCGATACCCAGGAGGAGGCGATCGCGCTGGCCAACGCCACCCGGTACGGCCTGGCCGGGTACGTGTGGACGAGCGACCTGAAGCGGGGCCACCAGGTCGCCGACGCCGTGGAGTCGGGGATGCTCTGGCTCAACTCGCACAACATCCGCGACCTGCGCACGCCGTTCGGCGGGGTCAAGGCCAGCGGCCTCGGCCGTGAGGGCGGACGGCACAGCATCGACCTCTACACCGAGCCGAAGATCGTGCACGTCGCCCTCGGCGACACCCATGTGCCCAGGTTCGGCGTCTGATAGAGCGATTTGTACGCCGCCTGCGAGGTGCCCGAGCCCGAGGTCTTCGAGCCGGACCGGTTCCTTGGCGTGGATCTGGGGCATCGCCGACATCGCCGGCACCTCTGATGGCCTCCGGGAGGCGGGCAGGCAGTCGAACCAGGTGCGGCACCGTAACCGCCGCCTTCGCGCCCGCCTCCAGGCCGAGGGCGCCACGTCGGCCAAGCGGCTGCTTCGCAAGCTGTCCGGGCGCGAGGTGCGTTTCGAGGCCGGCACCGACCACCGCATCGCGAAAATCATCCTGACCGAGGCGCAACGCACCTGTCGCGGGATCGCCCTGGAAGACCTGGGCGATATCCGCGAGAGGGTTCGGCTCCGCCAGCCCCAGCGGGTCACCCCGCATGTACACGCTGCCGATGCCCCCTGCCGAACGCGGTGCGTTCGCAATGCCCCGCTCGCCGGCGACCGAACCTCCTCGGCGGTGGTGTCGAAGGGCCGCTCGCGGGTTGCCCAAAGCCGCCCGGCGTCGCTACGCATGATCCGCCGGCCCACCGGCACATTCTCGAACAAAGCGACTGTCCGGTTCTGCATAGTCAGGGAACCCCTCCTGGTCAAGGAAGCCCGCTCGGTCTCCACGACCGCAGCGGTGCCGGTTTTCGCTGTGTGAATCCATGACAACGCTTCGTGATCGTGCTCGACAGGGGAGACTGGAGGAGACAGGAGGCGATCCCCCATCCCTGAGGTAGCGATGAACGAGCGTCAGATTTGGGCGGCCCGGCTACGCGCGGAGAGGCAGGCCCGCCTGTGGAGCCTGAAGGACATGGCCGTACGGCTGAACGCGGCAGCCGACGAACCTACTCGTGAACGGTTGCCGCACGCCGAGAGCCTGCGGCGGATGATCCGTTCGTGGGAGGCGGGTGAGCACCGTCCGAGCGAGCTGTACGCGGAGCTGTATCGTCGAGCATTCGGAACCGTGACGGAGACCGCTTTCGACGCCGCCGCACGGGGCGGCGATGACGCGGACGGCATCGGCGGCTTCGTCGTCGCTGACTCTGTTCTCACGCTCGACGATGAAGAACGCCTGGTGCGCGCCGCCCGAGCGCCCCGGCGCCTGGACTCCGCCGTCATCGACTCGCTGGCGGTCGTGCTGGCCGAGCAGCGTCGTACGGAAGACAGGATAGGTTCGGTGCCGCTGATCGCGCCGGTCCGGGCGCAACTCGCTGTCGCGGAGAAGCTCGTCAGCGACGCGCGGGGTCCGCTGCGCGGGCGAATGCTCGACCTGGGCGGGCAGTGGGCACAGTTCGCCGGCTGGCTGCACGCGAGCGCGGGTCGCTGGGCCGAGGCCGACCGGCACTACGACCGGGCGCTCCAGTGGGGGAGCGAAGTGGGAAATGCCGACTTGATCGCCACCGCGCTCAACATGAAGGGACACCTGGCCTGGCTGAGCCGTACGGCGGGTCCTTTGATCAGCCTCTCCCAGGCCGCGCAGCGGGACCGGGCGGTGAGCCACGGCGTGCGGGCCTTGGCCGTGCAGCAGGAGGCTCGCGGGCTCGCGCTCGCCGGGGAGGCCGATTCGACGGACCGCAAGTTCGACGAGGCCGCAGCCCTAACGTCGCGGGCCGCCGAGCATCCCGAAGACGAGCCGCCCTGGATCTACTTCTTCGGCCTCGGCTACCTCACCCTGCAGCGCGGGCTCGCCTACCGCTACCTCGGCCGCTACGGCGAGGCCATCGAATTGCTGCATAGAGGGCTGCAGGCGCTTGATCCGCAGGCGCGCCGTGCCGAGTGGGCGGGAGCGTACATCCTGCAGATGGCGATCGCCCACGCCGCGCTGGGCGACATCGAACAGGCGTGCTCAGCGGCTGGACAGGTTGCGGACATCGCCGATCAGACCGAGTCGACTCGTCTCAGGGCCCAACTCCTTGATCTTCATCGTCGTCTGCTTCGAGTCCAGCCGCGTCACTCCGCGGTCGCGGTGCTGGGTGAACGACTACGCTGATCACTGCTTGTGACTGCGACAGCTACGCATGGTCAGGATGCGATCATTTCTGCACACTAACCTCGCACCGCCTATGTACGGCGTGCGACATCAACGGCCTACTACGCGCTCTTGCACGAACTCGTTCAGCACGGTGCCAAGCGCGCCGCCAGGAAAGGATCGAGGTAGCACCAGGCGATTGGCCGCTGATCCGCTCATGGCAACTTCAAGAAAGCCGCTCGGTGGGTGCAGCACATCGCCGCTGGCCGGACGACTCTCAATCCCGTTCGGCTCCTTCTCGTCGATCCCGACAGCCAGCGGTCCCAGCGGACCTCGAAGTGCTGTCCGACGCTTAGGTCTCGTAGCGGCGTCGATCGGAAAGGCGCACCCTCTGCCACTGTGTCAACTGGCCTGCCGCAGCCGATCAATTAAACCGTCCTGACCCCACGATTTGCCTGGACGGTCAACCGTTCCTTCTCAAACTCGGTGCTTGTTGCGTTTCTTGAGTCCCCACAACTCTTCCCCCTCCGGGGACAGCCAAGAAAGTGCTCCGGCTCCGAGAAGGAGCTTGCGTAGTTCATCGTCTTCGAACGCGCCGACTCGACGCTTGATGGCGTCGAAACTACGAAGCTCCCATCTTTCGTCGGAGAGGAGTTCTTTGATGGCCTGTTCGGCGTGCAACTGTGGCCGCATGGCCTCACGAAGACGCTTCGCCTCCCTACGTGCTGTCATCAGACTGCCCACAGTCGAGACGATTATCGATACGATGCCTGCCACCACAGCTTCGATCACAAGTCATCCATACACGCTAATGCCACGAACGACAAGAAGCTTCACCCGGAGAACAATCTGGCAACCTCTCAAAACGCCCAGATGGTCCCCGGCTGCCATGATCGACCGCCTCGTTTAGCATGCCGAAGTGATCTTACTCAAGGTAGATGGCTACCATCTCAAGAACCTCGACCTCGGCAGGCATCTCTGGGGGACCACTACGATATAAACAGACAACCTCTATTTGGTCCCTTCACCATTCAGGGATACTCGCCGAGGCCGGTGTGCCGGAGGGCGTGGCACAGATCGTGCCGGGCGGACGGGAGACCGGGGAGGCCCTCGTCGGCGACGGCCGCGCCGACCTCATCGTGTTCACCGGTCACCACGAGACGGGCAGGGTGATCGCCAAGGCCGCGGTCGATCGCCTGATCCCCACCGCGATGGAACTGGGCGGCAAGTTCCCCAGATCGTCTTCTCCGACGCGGACCTGGGCCGGGTCGTGGAGGGGGTGGTCAACGGCGTCTTCGGTGACTGAGGCCAGGCCTGCGTCGCCGGATCCCGCCTCCTGGTACAGGACGACGTGTACGACGTCGTCCTGGAGCGGGTGGCCGCCCGCACCAGGGAACTCGTCGTCGATGATCCCCGCCTACCGGGCGTGCACGTCGGGCAGCAGGCGACCGCGCACACCTACAAGGTGATCTCCAATCTCGTTCCTTTCGGTGGGAACCCTGTTCGTCGTCGCCCACCGCGCTGGGCCCTGCTCCGATGAGCCACGGCCTATCGGTCATCCTCTAGCCAGATTCTGGCAACTGCGAATTACTTGCAATAATGATCGATCTCGTTCTACCTTCGCCCCATGAAGCTCACCCGTGCCGGTTTCGTCCCCATTACAGTGCTCATAGTGGCGCTCGTCCTTTCCGCCTGCGGAAGGCCGTCGGCCCCCGGGACGGGGGAGAAGCCGCGTGACACGTTCGTGCTCGGGCTCGGATCGGAGCCGGACACGCTCAACCCCGTCCTCGGCTACGCGCCCGACGGAGGGTCGTTGCTGTTCGACGGGCTGGTCACCAGGAACGCGGATCTGACCCTGAAGCCGGCGCTCGCCGAGCGGCTGCCGGAGGCCACCGGCACCACCGTCACCTTCACCCTGCGCCAGGGAGTGAAGTTCCACGACGGTACGCCGCTGACCAGCGCGGACGTCGCTCATACCTACCAGGCGGTGCTGGACGCGAAGAACAACTCGACCATCCGCGGCGACTACACCGCCATCGAGTCCGTCGAGGCCACGGACCCGGCCACGGTCGTCTTCCACCTGAAGTACCCGTACGCGCCGATCCTCCAGCGTGCCACCCTGGGCGTCGTCCCGCGGCACCTGCTCGACGGGCAGAGCCTGGAGAAGGCGGCGTTCAACACCAAGCCCGTCGGCACCGGGCCGTACCGCTTCGTCTCCTGGACGCCCGGGGACAAGATCGTGCTGGAGGCCAATCCTCAGTACTGGGGCGGCGCCCCGGCGATCAAGCGGCTGGTGATGGCGTACGCCGCCGACGACAACGTGCGCGCCACCCGGATGGCGGCGGGTGAGTTCGACGCCACCGAGCTGCCGCCCAAGGCCGCCGCCCGCTTCGACGGCCAGGCCGGCATGACCGTCTACCGGGCGCCGAGCGCCGACTACCGCGGCGTGATGTTCCCGCTGGAAGCTCCCGTGACCGGCGACAGGGCCGTACGCCGGGCGCTCGGCCTGGGGCTGGACCGCCAGGCGATGGTCGACACGATCCTGGCCGGAGCCGGACGCCCGGCGTTCGGGCCCATCGCCCCTGACACCACCTGGCACAACCCGGCCGTCGACGGCTCGCCCACGCCCGACCAGGTCGGCGCGACCCGGCTGCTGGAGGAGGCAGGCTGGAAACCCGGCCCCGACGGCATCCGCCGCAAGGACGGCAGGCCCGCGAGCTTCACGCTGATGTACCCGGCGGGGGACTCGCTGCGCAAGGAACTGGCCCTCGCGTTCACCTCCGACGCCAAGAAGCTCGGCGTCGACGTCCGGCTCGCCGGGCTGGACTGGGACGCCATCGTGCCCCGCATGGCCAAGGACGCCCTGGTCATGGGGTACGGAACCCCGTTCGACCCCGACTACACCAACTTCGAGCTGTTCCATTCGAGCTTCTCGGGCCAGGGCTTCTTCAACCCCGGCCACTACAAGGTGCCCGAGGTGGACGCGCTGCTGGAGAAGGGGCGCGAGCAGACCGACCCGGCGGCGCGCAAGCAGGCCTACGACGCCTTCCAGCAGCGCATCCACGACGACGCCGTGTGGGCGTACCTGGTCTACCTCAAGCACGTGTACGTCGTCCGGGGAACGTGGACGGGCATCACGCCGGGGGTGGAGGCGCACGAGCACGCCACCGCCGGCCTGTTCCGCAACCTCGCCGAGTGGAAGCCCGGCCCGTGACGCGCGCCCTCGCCCGGATGGCGGCATGGCGGCTCGCGTTCGCCGCCCCGCTGGTCCTCGTGGTCACGCTCGGCATGTTCGCGCTGGCCAAAGCCTCGCCCTTCGACCCGGTCCGCCAGTACCTGGGGGACCGGGCGCTGACGACCAGCCCGGAGATCGCCCGGCAGATCCGCGAGTCCTGGGGCCTGGACCGGCCGGTCGCCGAGCAGTACCTGACCTGGCTCGGCAACCTGCTGCGCGGCGAGTTCGGAGAGTCGCGCAGCATGCACCGGCCGGTCGCCGAGGTGATCGGCGAGCGGCTCGGCTGGACGCTGCTCGCGGCAGGCTGTGCCGTCGTGCTCATGCTGGTCGCGAGCCTGGTCGTGGGGGCGGTGGCGGCCTGGCGCCAGGGCTCGTGGATCGACCGGCTGATCACCGGCACGGCCTACGCCAACGAGGCCGCCCCCGTCTTCTGGACGGCGCTCATCGCGATCTGGGTGTTCGCGGTGAAGCTGCGCTGGCTGCCCGCGGGCGGGCTCACCGACGCGGCGACCGGCGCGGTCGAGCCCGGGGACGTGCTGCGGCACATGATCCTGCCGGTGGCCGTGCTGGCGTTCTCGCAGTCCTCCTGGCTGCTGCTGTTCGTCCGGGAATCGCTGATCACGACGCTGCGGGAGGACTTCGTCGTCGGCGCCCGGGCCCGCGGCCTGCGGGAACGTACCGTGATCGTGCGGCACGCCCTGCGCTCGGCGCTGCTGCCGTTCATCACGCTGCTCGGTGCGCGCGTCCCCGAGCTCGTCACCGGCGCGATTCTCGTAGAGACGGTGTTCTCCTGGCCCGGCGTCGCCTCGGCGTCCGTCCAGGCGGCGCTGGCCGCCGACTTCCCGCTGCTCGCCGCGCTCACGCTGCTGGCCACGCTCGCGGTCGTCGCCGGGAACCTGCTCGCCGACTCCGCCTATGCCATCGCCGATCCGCGGGTGCGGGTCCTGGGGGTCAGTTGATGACGGCCCACACGCACATCACCCCGGTACGGCGGACCCACTGGCTCGCCGTAACCGTGCTGGCCGCGCTCGCCCTGGCCGTGCTCGTCGTGCCGATCCTCGCCCGGCTCGACCAGCAACTGGTCGACCTGCGTCTGGCCTCGCTCCCGCCGAGCCTCGCGCACCCGTTCGGCACCGACGAGGTGGGACGCGACGTGCTGCTGCGCGCCGTCTACGGACTGCGGGTCTCCCTGCTCGTCGGCCTGGCGGCGGCGCTGGTGTCCGTCACGATCGGCACCCTGGCGGGCCTGGTGGCGGGCGCGCTCGGTGGCACCGCCGATCGCGTCCTCATGCGGGTCGTCGACGGCTTCAACTCGGTGCCGCACCTGCTGTTCGGCATCTTCATCGTGGCCCTGTTCTCCCCGAGCGCCACCGCCGTCGTCGTCTCGGTCGCCCTCACGCACTGGATGACCGCGGCCCGCATCGTCCGCTCCGAGGTGCTGTCCCTGCGCGCCCGCCCGTTCGTGGACGCGGCCATTTCCGGCGGGTCGAGCAGGCTGCGGATCGTCCGCCGCCACCTGCTGCCCCACCTCACCCCGCACATCGCGCTGGCCGCGGTGCTGATGGTCCCGCACGCCATCTGGCACGAGACCGCGCTGAGCTTCCTCGGCCTGGGCCTGCCGCCCCACCTCGCCTCGCTCGGCAACATGATCAACGACGGGGCGCGGTCGCTGCTCGCCGGGAACTGGTGGGCCTCGCTCTTCCCCGGCCTGTTCATCCTCCTGCCCACCCTGGCGATCTCGTCCCTCGCCCAGTACTGGCGGGACCGCGCCAACCCGCGCCGGCGATCGGAGCTCCAGCTATGACCACCTCCGCCGGATCCCGCCTGCGCGTCGACGGGCTGACGGTTCGCTTCCACCTTCCCGGCGCCACCGTGCACGCCGTCACCGACGCGCACTTCACGGTCGGACAGGGGGAGTGCCTGGCCCTGGTCGGCGAGTCCGGCTGCGGCAAGTCCGTCATGGCCCACGCGCTGCTCGGACTGCTCCCCGGCAACGCCACCATCACGGGGTCCGCACGGCTGGAGACCGGCGACGCCTCCCCGGTGGAGCTGATCGGCGCACCGGAGAGGCTGCTGGCCCGCACGGTGCGCGGGCGCCGCGTCGGCCTGGTCCCGCAGAGCCCCGCCGCGCACCTCACCCCCGTCCGGACGGCACGTGCCCAGCTCACCGAGGCGTTGCGCGAACTGGGCAACCCCGCCCCGGCGGACGACCTGGCCGCGCGGGCGGGGCTCCGGCCGCGGGACCTGGACCTGTACCCCCACCAGCTCTCCGGCGGCATGGCGCAGCGCGTCGTCAACGCGATCGCCCTCGCCGGAGATCCCTGGCTCGTCATCGCCGACGAGCCCACCAGCGGCCTGGACCGTCCTCTGGTGGACGCGACCATGGCCGAGCTGCGGCGGCTGACCGGCGAGGGGCGGGCCGTCCTGCTCATCACCCACGACCTGCGGGCCGCCGAGCAGGTGGCCGACCACGTCGCCGTCATGTACGCCGGGCGCATCGTGTCGCTGGACCTCGCAGGAGAGTTCTTCGCCGGTCCTCGCCATCCGTACGCCGCGGGCCTGCTGGACGCGTTGCCGTCCCGGCGCTTCACCGCGATCCCGGGACGGCCGCCCGAGCTCACCGACCTGCCCGCCGGGTGCGCCTTCCGTCCGCGCTGCGCGCGCGCCGACGCGGCCTGCGACGACGTGCCCTCGATGCCCGCGGGTGCCGGCCGGGTCGCCTGCCACCACCCTCTGGAGAGTCATGCTGCACGCTGAAGGCGTCACCGTCATCTACGGTCGCCGCCGGGTGCTCGACAACGCCGGGATCACCCTGCGGCCGGGAACCGTCACCGGGCTCGCCGGGCCCAGCGGATGCGGCAAGTCCACCCTCGCCCGCGTGCTCGGCCTCGTCCAGAAGCCCGCCACCGGCCGGGTCACCATCGACGGCGCCGAGGCGCGCCGCTGGCGCAGCCGAGCCGGCCGGGAGCTGCGCATCCGTATCGGGCTGATCTTCCAGCAGCCCCGGCTCGCGGTCGACCCCCGCTTTACCCTGCGGGAGATCATCGCCGAGCCCCTGCGCGCGACCGGCCGTAGTCCGGGCAGGGCCGGCGAACTGGCCGAGGAGATGGGCCTGACCTCCGACCTGCTCACCCGCAGGCCGCATGAGGTGTCCGACGGCCAGCTCCAGCGCGCCTGCGTCGCCCGCGCCCTCGCGCTGCGCCCCCGTTACGTGATCTGCGATGAGATGACCACGATGCTCGACGCGTCCACGCAGGCACACCTCGTCGCCCGCTTGGAGGCGTACCGGGAGGAGAGCGGCGCCGGGGTCCTGGCCATCACCCACGACGACGAGCTCCTGGCCCGGTGGGCGGGCGCCGAGGGGGCGATCCACCACATGGGGGCGGCGGAGCCGCGCGCCTGAGGGCGCGGCAAAGCGTCCTTACCGCAGGCCGGGAACCAGAGCCGGGTCGCGGCCGACTGATCTCTTGGTGGGCCTGAATCTCTCAGGCCCGTGGGTCGTACGCCCTGACGACACCTCAGGAAACTCGGGGACATCTCATGGACACCATCACGACGGATCTCGGCATCGGCGGCATGACCTGCGCCTCGTGCGCGTCACGGATCGAGCGGCGGCTGCGCAAGCTCGACGGGGTGTACGCCGTGGTCAACTACGCGACGGAGAAGGCGAGCGTCACACACCCCGCCGACATCGACCCGGAAGCGCTGGTGGCCGAGGTCGAACGCGCGGGCTACACGGCCCATGTCGCGCGTCCCGACCAGCCGGAGGAGCGGGACGGGATGGAGCTGTGGAGGCAGGAGACGCGGCTGCTCCTCTCCGCCGCCTTCGCGCTCGGCGTGGTCGTCCCCGCGATGGTGCCCGTTCTGTGGCTCCCCGGCTGGGAGTGGGTGTCCCTCGCGCTGTGCCTGCCGGTCGTCGCCTGGGGCGGGTGGCCGTTCCACCGCGCGGCGCTGACCAACCTCCGGCACGGGGCCACGACCATGGACACGCTGGTGTCGCTCGGCTCCCTGGCCGCGTTCGGCTGGTCGGTGTGGGCGCTGATGACCACGCCCGGCCACGTGGGCCATGGTTCGGTGTACTTCGAGGTGGCCGCCGGGGTCACCGTCTTCATCCTCGCCGGCCGTTACATCGAGGCCCGGGCCAAGCGCCGGGCCGGTTCGGCGCTGCGCGCGCTGATGGAACTCGGCGCCAAGGACATCGCCCTGCTGGTGAAGGGCCGCGAGATCCGCGTCCCGGTGACCCAGGTGAGGCCCGGCGACCGGTTCGTCGTGCGGCCGGGTGAGAAGATCGCCACGGACGGCGTGGTGACCGAGGGCATGTCGACGGTGGACGCGAGCCTGCTCACCGGCGAACCGGCGCCCGTCGAGGTCGCGCCGGGGGACGAGGTCGTGGGCGCCACGGTCAACATGAGCGGCCGGCTGGTCGTGGAGGTCACGCGGGTCGGCGCGGAGACGCGGCTGGCGCGGATCACCCGCCTGGTGGAGGCCGCGCAGGAGCGCAAGGCGCGGGCGCAGCGCCTGGCCGACCGCGTCTCGGCCGTCTTCGTGCCCGTGGTCATCGGCCTGGCGGTGCTCACGTTCGCCGCCTGGATGCTCGCGGGGGGCGACGGCACCTCCGCGACGCGCTCCGCGATCGCCGTACTGATCATCGCCTGCCCGTGCGCTCTCGGACTGGCCACGCCCACGGCCCTGCTCGCCGGTACAGGGCGCGGCGCGCAGCTCGGCGTCCTGGTGAAGGGGCCCGAGTCGCTGGAGCGGACTCGGCGCATCGACATGGTCGTCCTGGACAAGACCGGGACCGTGACCACCGGCGTGATGACGCTGTCCCATGTCGCGGCCGGGGACGGTGAGGACACCACCGAGGTCCTGCACCTGGCGGGCGCCGTGGAGAGCGGGTCGCAGCACCCGATCGGGCGCGCCATCGCCGAGGCCGCCGACTCGCCGTACACCGTGGAGGACTTCATCTCGCTCCACGGCCTGGGCGCCCAGGGGGTCGTGGCGGGCCGTGGGGTCCTGGTCGGACGCCCCAGCCTGGCGGCCGAGCGCTGGGGCGAGCTGCCGGAGACCTTGGCGAAGGCGGTCTCCGCCGCCGAGGCCGGGGGCGCGACCGCCGTCGTCGCGGGGTGGGACGGGGCGGCGCGCGGCGTCCTGGTGCTCGCCGACGAGGTCAGGCCGGGCGCCGCCCACGCCGTGCGGAGGCTGCGCGAGCTCGGCCTGGACGTGATGCTGCTGACCGGCGACAACCCTTCGGCCGCCGAGATCGTCGCGGCCCAGGTCGGGATCGGCCGGGTGGCGGCGGGAGTCCTGCCGGAGGGTAAGGCCGAGGTGATCCGGGGCCTGCGGGGCGAGGGGCGCGTGGTGGCCATGGTCGGTGACGGGATCAACGACGCGGCCGCCATCGCCGAGGCCGACCTCGGGATCGCGATGGGCACCGGTACGGACGTGGCGATCGAGGCGGCGGACCTGACGTTGATCCGGGGTGACCTGCTGGGCGCGGTCGACGCGATCCGGCTGGCCCGGCGCATGCTCGGCGTCATCAAGGGCAACCTGTTCTGGGCCTTCGCCTACAACGTGGCCGCGCTGCCGCTGGCCGCGTCCGGCGCGCTCCACCCGATGATCGCCGGCGGCGCGATGGCGGTGTCGAGCGTCTTCGTGGTCCTCAACAGCGTGCGGCTCTACCGCTTCCGGGCGGAGAGCCGTTCCTGACTTCGACCTGAGCGCGGTGTGCTCCGGCTTCCTCTACGGCCTCGCCGTGGCGGACGGCTTGATCGGTACGGGAGCGGCCGGCCGGATCCTGCTGATCGGCGCCGACACGTTCTCCACCATCCTGAACCCCGGCGACCGGAGCACCGGCGCGGTGTTCGGCGACGGCGCGGGCGCCGTGGTGCTGCGCGGCGGAGACCCCGCCGAGGCGGGCGCGGTCCGCCACGTCGAACTCGGCAGCGACGGCGGGCTCGCCGACCTGATCACCGTGCGGGCCGGAGGATCCCGGCTGCGGCGTCAGGACGCCTCGGCCGCCGAGGCGTGGTTCGCCATGCAGGGGCAGGCCGTGTACCGGCACGCCGTCCGGCGGATGACCGCCTCGGCCCGGGACGTGCTCGACCGCACCGGCTGGACGCCGGACGACGTCGATCTCTTCATCGCGCACCAGGCCAACCTGCGCATCCTCGACACGGTGGCGGCCGAGCTGGGCATCGGCCCCGATCGGGTCTACGCCAACGTGCAGGACGTCGGCAACACCGCGGCGGCGTCAATCCCGCTGGCGCTCGCCCACGCCGTGACGGACAAGGCCCTGGACGAGGGCCATCGCGTGCTGCTCGCCGCGTTCGGCGGCGGCGCCACCTGGGGAGCGGCCACCCTCGTCTGGCCGCGGCTGACGTCCGACCACTTCGAGCAGGGATGAACGACATGGATCCCGAGTACGTGTCCGAATTGATCGACGAGTTCGTCGCCGACCTGGCCCCCGACGTGCGGCGGCCCGTCCCGCCGACGGCGGCACTGAAGGACGTGGGGATCGACTCGCTGAGCCTCATGGACCTGCTGTCCCTGCTGGAGCGCAGGACGGGGGTCGAGATCCCCGACGACGCGCTGCCGGAGATCTCCACTGTTCAGGACCTTCTGGATCATCTGGCCGCCGCGCGGCCCCGCGTCTGACCGGCTCTCCAGCTGCCACCCACCCCGCACACGTACAAAGGGCGCACCATGAAGATCACACCGCAGGACGGCGGTTTCGGTGTCATCGTCGAGGACTTCGACCCGACCTCCGAGGCCGACGTCAAAGCTCTGAAGGACACGGTGTACCGCGAGAAGATCGCGGTGCTCAAGGAGCAGGACCTGGCACCCCGGGCGTTCCTCGCCCTCGGGAGCAGGCTGGGCACGCCCGAGGCGTACTACGAGCCGATCTACCACCACCCCGAGGTCAAGGAGGTGTTCGTCTCCTCCAACGTCGGGTCGGGCGAGCAGCGGATCGGGGTGCCCAAGACGGGCAAGTTCTGGCACGCGGACTACCAGTTCATGCCCCGGCCGTTCGACATCACCCTGATCTACCCGCAGGTCGTGCCGGCGAAGAACCGGGGGACGTACTTCATCGACATGTGCCGGGCGTACGAGAACCTCGGCGCGGACCTCAAGCGGGCGGTGAAGGACACGACCGCGACCCACAGCGTCCGGCGGTACTTCAAGATCCGCCCCACGGACGTGTACCGGCCGATCTCCGAGGTCCTGGACGAGGTGGACCGCAAGACGCCGCCGGTCGAGTTCCCGACCGCGCTGCCCCACCGGCACACCGGCGAGACCGTGCTCTTCGTCAGCGAGGGCTTCACGCAGTCGGTCCGGGACGCCGACGGCAGGGAGGTGCCGGACCTCCTCCACGAGCTGCTGGCGGCCAGCGGCCAGCTGGACACGACGTTCGAGCACCCCGCCATCCACCTGCAGACCTTCGAGCGCGGCGACCTGCTCGTCTGGGACAACCGCAGCCTGGTGCACCGGGCCCTGCACACGACGGCCCCCGAGCCCGCGGAGTCGTTCCGGGTGACGGTGTACGACGAGCCGGGGTCGCCCTCGTGACCGCTTCGGCGCTCGCGGTGCGTCACGACCACGACGAGGCGCTGCTGTCGCGGGTGCTGCGGTGCTACAAGCCGCACTGCCGGTACCTGAAGTCGATGACCGTGGACGTCGAGGGCGAGGTCGTGCGGGGCACCGGGGTGTTCTCGATCCCCGAGTCGTGCTACATCGACGACACCGGGCACCTCAACGCCGTCGAGGTCAACATCTGTTACAACCAGATGCTGTACCAGGTCGTCGCGACATCCGTACGGCACGGGATCGGGCCGGTCTTCGGGACCTGGACCATGGACGACTACTGGCGGCGTCAGCTCCCGGACATCCTGATCGCCAGATTCCAGAGTTCCTTCACGGGACTCGGGCAGCCGCCTGCTGTTCGTCGACCAGGATCTGCGCGCGGTGGCGGACAAGGCGTCCCCCTCGCCGGACCTGGCGGTGGTCGGGGCCGATCCCGAGGACTTCGCCGCCTGGAAGGCGCCGCACCCTGGAAGCGACCTCGCGCCGGACGCGGGGCCCGAGACGCCGATCGTCCAGCTGTACACGAGCGGCACCACCGGGCTGCCCAAGGGCGTGGTCCTCGCGCAGCGCAGCCTCTTCGCCATCCGGGACGCCCTCGCGGGCGAGGGGCTGGACTGGATCGACTGGCGCGCGGGGGACCGGAGCCTGATCGGCATGCCCGGATTCCACGTCGGCGGCGTCTGGTGGGCCATGCAGGGGTTCAGCGCAGGTGTGACCAACGTGGCCATGCCCTGGTTCGAGAGCGCGGGCGCGGTCCGGCTCGTCCGGGAGCTCGGCGTCACGACCGCGTGCGTGGTGCCGTCGATGCTGCGGCTCATGCTCGTCGAGCCGGGCGCGGACCACGAGACGTTCGCCGGCGTCCGGAAGATCGTCTATGGCGGGTCGCCGATCAGCGAGTTCCTGCTGGAGCGGGCGCTGCCGGTGTTCGACTGCGACTTCGCCCAGATCTACGGCCTCACGGAGACCGGCAACACCGCGGTCTGCCTCCCTCCCGCCGACCACGTGCCGGGCAGCCCCCGCCTGCGGGCCGCCGGGCGTCCGTACCCGGGAGTCGCCATCAAGATCATCAATGACGCCGGGGCGGAGCTGCCCGCCGGCGAGATCGGCGAGGTGTGCCTGCGGACGCCCGCACGCATGCTGGAGTACTGGGGGCTGCCGGAGGCGACCGCGGCCACCCTGGTCGACCGCTGGATCCACACGGGCGACGCCGGCTACCTGGACTCCGACGGTTACGTGTACATCTGCGACCGGCTGAAGGACATGATCATCGTCGGCGGCGAGAACATCTATCCCACCGAGATCGAGAACGTCCTGGCCAAGCACCCCGCGGTCGCCGACGTCGCCGTGATCGGGGTCCCCGACGACCGGTTCGGCGAGGCGGTGCACGCGTTCGTGGCCCTGCGCCCGGGGGAGGCGGCGCGGCCACGCGACCTGATGGTGTTCTGCCGGGACCGCATCGCGAGCTTCAAGATCCCCAGCCGGTTCGAGTTCGTCGACCGTGTCCCCCGCAACCCCAGCGGCAAGATCCTCCGCCGCGAGCTGCGCGACCGGTTCTGGGCCACGAGAGATCGCCGGGTCAACTGAGTCCGGGTGCCGAAAGGAACGACGATGACCATCCCGCTCACCCAGGCGACCGTTCGCGCCGACATCGCCGAGGCGCTGTACATGGAAGCCGACGAGCTCACCGAGACCGACAACCTGTTCCTCGCCGGCCTCGATTCCATCCGCCTGCTCACCCTCGTCGAACGCTGGCGCGAGTCCGGCGTGGAGCTGACGTTCGTCGAACTGGCCGAGCAGCCGACGCTCGCCGCCTGGTGGGAGATGCTTTCCACGCGCCAGGCGGGGTCGACCCATGCCTGACGGCGCCCCGCAGGCCACCTGGTGGCCGCTGTCCGCGGCGCAGTACGGCATCTGGACCGGCCAGCAGATCGACCCGCAGTCGCCCGCGTACAACACGGCCGAGTACGTGGACATCCGCGGCGACGTCGACATGGAGGTCCTCGCCGCGGCGATCCGCCGGGTGGTGGACGAGACCGAGGCGCTGAACGTCCGGTTCGGCGAGGACGACGGCACGCCCCGGCAGATCGCCGACCGGCCGGAGTGGTCGGTGCACGTCGCGGACCTGCGCGGCGCGCCCGACCCCCTGGCGGCGGCCGAGACGTGGATGGCCGAGGACATCGCGCGGCCGGTCGACCTCGGCGCCGACGTCCTCTTCGGCCACGCCGTGTTCCGGCTCGAAGACCGGCGGTACCTGTGGTACCACCGCGTCCACCACATCCTTCTCGACGGGTACGGCCTGGCGCTCGTGGCCCGGCGGGTCGCCGACGTCTACACGGCGCTGGCCGGGGGACGGGAGCCCGCCCCGCACTCCTTCGGCACCCTGCGGTCGGTCATCGACGAGGACCTCGCCTACGCCGCCTCCGAGAGCCACACGCGAGACCGGGACTTCTGGGTGGCCTACAACGAGGACCGCCCGGCGCCGGTCACCCTGGCCGGCCGCACGGCGCCGCTGGCCCGGCACGTGCTCCGCCAGGCCACCGACCTGGACCCGGAGACCACCGAGCTGCTGCGCAAGGCGGCGGCCGAGGCCAAGGCCAACTGGAGCGACGTCCTGGTCGCGGCCATCGCCGCCTACCTCCACCGCATGACCGGCGCGGCGGCCGTGTCCGTGGCGCTGCCCGTCATGCTGCGCATGGGGTCGGCGGCGCTGCGCGTGCCGTGCATGGTGCTCAACGTCGTGCAGCTCTGGGCGGAGTTCGACGAGCGGACGACCCTGGCCACGCTCACCGCCCAGGTCGCCGAGCACATGCGGCGCGGTCGGCGCCACCACCGGTACCGCTACGAGCAGTTGCGCCGCGATCTCAAACTCGTCGGCGGCGACCGCAAGCTGTTCGGGCCGTCGGCCAACATCATGCCGTTCGACTACGGGCTCCGGTTCGCCGGGCATCCGGGCGTCGTCCGCAACGTCTCCGCCGGGCTGGTCGAGGACCTCGCGTTCAACGTGTACGACCGGGCCGACGGGGACGGGCTGCGCATCGCCCTCGACGGGAACCCCAACCTTTACTCGCTTTCCGACCTGGACCTGCACGTCCAGCGATTCGGAGCCTTCCTGCGCCGGTCCGTCCTCGCCCCGGCCACACCCGTGCGCGAGGTGGAACTGCTGCTCGACGACGAGCGCCGCCTGGTGCTGGAGCAGTGGAACGACACGGCCCGGGCGTGGCCGCCGGCCACCCTGCCGGAACTGCTGCGGGAGCGCGCCGCGCGTACCCCCGGCCTGCCCGCGCTGGTGGCCCGCGACCGCGCCGGGGCGTCCGTCACGCTCACCTTCGCCGAGCTGGAAGACCGCGCGAACCGGCTCGCCGGGGTGCTCGCCCGGCACGGCGCGGGGCCCGGCGAGCGCGTCGCCCTGCTGCTGCCCCGGACCGCCGACGCCCTGGTCGCCCTGCTCGCCGTGCTGAGGACCGGCGCGGCGTACGTCCCCATCGATCCCGATTACCCCGGCCCCCGTGTGGCGTTCATGCTGGAGGACTGCGAGCCGCGACTGGTGCTCACCGTGGCGGAGCTCGCCGGTGACCTTCCCTCCGTGCCGGGCACAGCCGTGCTCGTGCTCGACACGCTGGACGAGATCGGCGGCGGGGGACCATCCGGCGGGCCCGATCCCGACGAGCCGTTGTGCCTCATCTACACCTCCGGGTCGACCGGGCAGCCCAAGGGCGCGGTGCTGACCCACCGGGGCATGGTCAACCTGTTCCACCACCACCGCACGGAGATGATCGAGCCGGAGGTGGCGCCGAGCGGCCGTCCCCGGTTCCGCGCCGCGCTCACCGCCTCGCTGTCGTTCGACACCTCGTGGGAGGGCCTGTTCTGGCTGCTGGCCGGCCACGAGCTGCACTTCGTCGACGACGACGCGCGCCGCGAGCCGGAGGAACTGCTGCGCTACATCGCCCGCCACGACATCGACTTCCTCGACATCACCCCCACCTACGCCGAAGAGCTGATCACCGCGGGACTGCTGCGACCCGGCGTCCGGCGGCCGGCCGTCATCGCGCTCGGAGGTGAGGCGGCGGGCGCCTCGCTCTGGACGGCACTGCGCGGCGCGTCCGGGATCTCCGCCTACAACCTCTACGGACCCACCGAGTGCACGGTGGACACCGTCTGGGCGCGGCTGCGCGACAGCGATTCCCCGGTCATCGGCCGCCCGGTCGCGAACTCCCGCTGTCACGTGCTGGACGACGCCATGCACCCGGTGCCGCCGGGCGCCGTCGGCGAGCTGTACCTCGGCGGGACGCCGGTCGGCCTCGGCTATCACAGGCGGCCCGAGCTGACCGCTTCCAGATTCGTCGACGACCGGTTCGGATCGCCGGGCTCCCGGATGTACCGAACCGGCGACCTCGCGAGATGGCGGCCGGACGGAACGCTGGAGTTCCTCGGACGCGCGGACGACCAGGTGAAGATCCGCGGCTTCCGCATCGAGCCGGGCGAGATCGAGGCCGTGCTGGCCGGGCATCCCGGCCTCGCGCAGGCGACCGTGGTGGTCCGCCCGGACCACAACGGCCAGGACCGTCTGGTCGCGTACGTCGTGCCCGAGCCCGGCGCGGCGCCCCCGGATCCGGCCGCGCTGCGCCGGTACGCGGCCGAGCGGCTGCCGGACTACATGGTGCCGCCCGCGTTCGTGATCCTCGACCGGCTGCCGACGAACGCCAACGGAAAGCTCGACCGCGCCGCCCTCCCCGCGCCGGCGACCGAGCTCGCGGCCGTGCGCCGCCCTCCCCGCGATGAGCGGGAGCGCGCCCTGTGCGACCTGTTCGCCCAGGCCCTGCGCCTTCCCGAGGTCGGCGTCGACGACGACTTCTTCGTCCTGGGCGGCCATTCGCTGCTCGTGGCCCGTCTGCTGAGCGGGATCAGAAACCTGTTCGGCGTCCGGCTGGGGATCCGGGACGTGTTCGAGTCGCCGACCGTGGCCGCCCTCGCGCGGCGCATGGACGCGGCCGAACCGGCGGACGGCCACCCGTGGGCGGGCGTCGATCTCGACGCCGAGGCCGTTCTGGACCCCGGCGTCACCACCGAGGGGGCCGCCCCCGTGGACCCGGTGACGGCCCGCGAGCCGCGGAGCGTCCTGCTGACCGGAGCGACCGGCTTCCTCGGCGCCTTCCTGCTGCGCGAGCTGCTGGATCGCACCCGGGCCCGGGTGTACTGCCTGGTACGCGCCGAGGACGAGCGGCAGGCGGACCTGCGCCTGCGCGCGACGGCGCGCCGTTACCTTCTCCCGGAGGACGGCTTCGACGAGCGCGTGGCGGCGGTGCCGGGCGACCTGGAACGGCCCGCGCTCGGCCTGACCCCCGATCGGTTCCTGGAACTGGCCGAGGAGATCGATCTCGTTGTGCACAACGGCGCCAGGGTGCACCACCTGGAGCCGTACGCGCGGCTGCGGGCGGCCAACGTCGCGGGAACCGCCGAGATCCTGCGGCTCGCCACCACGGGCAGGCTCAAGCCGGTCCACTACGTGTCCACCTGCGACACCGCCTACGCGACCGACGGCAACCCGCCCACGTTGACGGAGGACCGGCGGGTCGGATCCGGATCCTTGACGCGCAACGGATACGTGGCCAGCAAGTGGGTCGCCGAGGGCCTGGTGCTGGACGCCGCCCGGCGCGGCCTGCCGGTGATGATCCACCGTCCGAGCCGGGTCGGCGGACACTCGGTCACCGGCGCGTGCGGTCCCGACGACGCCTTCTGGAACCTCGTCCGGGCCATGATCGTCCTCGGTGCCGCGCCGGACGAGGGCGGCGGCACGGCCGGGCACGTCGACCTGGTGCCGGTGGACTACGTCGCCGCCGCCATCGTCCACCTGACCCGCGGCGGGACCCCGGGCGCCACCTACCACCTGACCAGCCCGGATCCGCCGGCCGTCGCCACCGTGCTGGACACGCTGCGCGAGCTGGGCCACGACCTGGAGCGCGTGCCCGCCGCCGAGTGGAGCCGCCGCCTGGCCGCGGAGGCGGAGCGCGCGGCCGACGCGGGCGACTACACGCTGGCGGTGGCGAGCACGCACAACGGCCGGCCCGCCGGGGGCGGCGGCCCGGTGGTGTTCGGCCGGGAGAACACGGTCGCCGCGCTCGGGGATTCCGTGCCCTTCCCCGCCGTCGACGCCGCCGCCATCAGCGCGTGCGTCGGCTACTTCCGCGACGTGGGGCTGTTCCCGCGCCCCGCTCGTTCCGCCCTCTCGACACCGGAACAGGAGACATGACCACCTCGCAGCTCGACCAGCCGGTCGCGACCCGGCGCGACTGGGCGGGCCTGGCGGTGATCCTCTGCGCGACCTTCATGGGTCAGGTGGACGGCTTCATCGTCACCCTCGCCGCCCCCTCCATCCAGCGCGACCTGCCGGCCGGCTTCGACCAGATCCAGCTCGTCGGCGCCGCGTACGTGCTGGCCTGCGCGGCGGGGCTGATCACCGGCGGCAGGATCGGCGACCGGTACGGCCGGCGGCGCACCTTCCTGGCCGGCGTCGCCGTCTTCACCGCGGCGTCGCTGGCCTGCGGGCTCGCGCCCAACGCCGACCTGCTCATCGCCGCCCGCTTCCTCCAGGGGGCCGCCGCGGCGGCGCTGGTCCCGCAGGAACTGGCGCTGATCCGCGCCATGTTCGCGCGGGACGGCGAACGCACCCGGGCCATCGGCGTCTACGGTGTCGTCATCGGCCTCGGCGTGATCTGCGGGCTCGCCGGTGGCGGGTTCCTGGTGCGCATGGACGTCGCCGGGCTCGGGTGGCGGACGGCGTTCCTGATCAACGTGCCCATCGGCGCGGTCATCCTGCTGCTCGGCCGGGGCACGATTCCGGAGAGCCGGTCCAGCCGTGCTCCCACGCTGGACCCGGCCGGGGTCGCGCTCACCGCGGTCGCGCTGCCCGCGCTGCTCCTGCCCTTGGTCATCGGCTCCGGCTGGGTCTGGCTGAGCGTCGTGGTGGCGGTGGCCGCGCTGGCCGCGCTGGTGCCGCAGCAGCGGGCCGTGGCCGCCAGGGGAGGAGAGCCGCTGTTCCCCCCGCGCGTGCTCGGCGCCCGGGGAATGCTCGCCGGGCTGGCCGCCATCCTGACGTTCTTCGGCGGGAACGCCGGCCTGTTCCTGGTCTTCACCTACTACGTGCAGACCGGGCTGGGCATGGATCCCCTCGCCGCCGGGTTCATGCTGGTCCCGCTCGGAGCGGGATTCTCCTTCGGCTCGTCGGTCAGCGGGCGCCTGGTGGCCCGGTTCGGCCCCTTGGTGCCGGTGGCCGGTTACGCGTTCCTCGCGCTGTCCCTGCTCGCCCACATCCCGGTCGTGTGGGGGGCGCCGGGGGCTCAGCCGGTCCTGCTCGCCGTGGCGATCGGGGTGGTCGGGCTCGCCGAGGGGCTGGTCGTCTCGCCGCTGATCGCCGGCATCTTCGACCAGGTGGCCCCCGACGACGCCGGCGCGGCGTCCGGAGTCGCCTCGACCGTCACCCAGTTCGGCCTCGGCACGGGGTACGCGGCGATCGGCACCTGGTACGGCCTCGTCCTCGGTGGCACGCCCGGTGCCGCCGACGCGCCGTCCGACCTCGGAGCGCACGTCCAGGCGTACACCGCAGCCATCCTCGTCCTGAGCACGCTCGCATTGATCACCAGCGGCTTGTGCGCGTTGCGCCTCACCGGGCGGCGCCGGCTCGAACCCGCAGGCTGACGCCGGGTTCGCGGGAACCGGAACGAGCCGCGAAACGACCACTTCTTCAGGACGTCCGAAACAAGATTTCAAGGAAAGGCCCGACATGATGCTCAAACCGGTCATCGTTGCTGGGATGGTGGCGATGGTCGTCATGACCGCGACGGCATGCGGGGAGACCCCGCGAGGGGACGGCCAGTCCGCCGCGCCCGCTGCCACCGCGACCCCCGTCGCGGCCGATGCCACGCGGTCGTCGGGCGAAGGCAAGACCCGGTACCCGCTCGTTTTCGACAACTGCGGCAAGCAGTACACCTTCGCCAAGGCGCCGAGCCGGGTGGTGGTGATGAACGGCGGATCGGTCGCCGAGGTCTCATCCCTGCTGGAACTGGGGCTGGGGGATCGGATCACGGTCAACGCCCAGTCCTATGGCGCCTCCGACGTACCCGGCCGCGCCGAGGCGATCAAGGTGCTGCCCACCGGCGGCATCAAGCTGAGCGAGATGCAGGACATACCGCGCGAGACGATGCTGAGCCTGCGCCCGGACTTCGTCATCTCCACCTACGACGGCGGGTTCGCTGCCAAGTCCGGGTACGCCACCCGGGAGGACCTGGGCAAGATCGGCGCGAACACCTACGCCCCGGCCAGCGCCTGCGGCGAGTCCGGCATGGTGACGGGCTCGCCGACGGTCGACAGCAGCTACCAGATGCTGCGCGACTTCGGCCAGATCTTCGACGTCCCCGGCCGCGCCGAGCAGATCATCGCCGCCTCGGAGCAACGCATCAAGGACGTCACCGCCAAGGTCGCCGGGAAGCCCGCCAAGAACGTCATGATCGTCTTCCCCGGCATGGGCGCCGACGACTTCAGCTCCATCGCCGCGGCCGGCATCTGGAACGACGTCCTCGGCAAGGCCGGGGCGGTCAACCCGTTCGCCGCCGACGCCAAGGGCGCCCCGTTCGTGACCGTGGGCAAGGACGAGCTGGCCGCGGCCTCGATCGACGCGCTCATCGTGGTCAACTACATGAACCCCGACCCGGAGGGCAGCGCCAAGAAGATCCTCGCGCAGTTCCCGCAGTGGGAGGCCACGAAGAGCAACCGCTTCCTGATCCTCTCCGACTCCATCTACTTCGGGCCGAGCAACGACGTGGCGGTGGACAAGATCGCCCGTCTGGTCCATCCGGACGCCTTCTGACCCATGGCGCGCACCCCACTCCCCAGGCTCACCGGATCCGGCCCGCCTCCCGCGCCCACCGCTTCCGGCGGGCACGGCGGGCCGGCCCATCCCGCCCCGCTCGGCCGGACCAGTCGTGCCGCTGCCGTGGCCGCCTGCGCGGCCGTCCTGGTCGCCGCGGCGCTGGTCGCGGTGTGCGTCGGATCGGTCACCGTGACGCTCCCGGACACCTGGCGGGTGGTGGCCGGGCATCTGACCGGGGAAACCGCTCACCTCGACCCGGTCCTCGACCAGATCGTGTGGGAGTTCCGCATCCCCCGCACGCTGCTCGCCGTGCTGTGCGGCGCGGGGCTGGCGGTCGCCGGCGCGGTACTCCAGGCCGTGGCCGACAATCCGCTGGCCGACCCGTACGTCCTCGGCCTGACCTCCGGGGCCTCCCTCGGCGCGGTGATCGTGATCACAACGGGCGCGGGGGTCGCGGGCGGCGTCGGAGTGTCGTTCGCCGCGTTCCTGGGCGCCATGGCGGCCGTCGGGCTGGTGTTCCTGCTGGGCAGGCAGCACGGCGGCATCAACCCCAGCCGGCTCATCCTGGCCGGCGTCGCCGTCGGGTACCTCCTGCTGGCCGTCACCAACTACCTGCAACTGCGGGCCAACCCGAACGAACTGCGCGCGATCATGTTCTGGACGCTCGGCAGCGTGGCGGGCGCGACCTGGAGCCGGCTCGGGCTGGTCGCCGTCGTCGTCATCGTCACGGTGGGCGCGCTGACGCTGTCCGGCAGGCGGCTCAACGCCCTGGCCACCGGCGACGAGCAGGCGATCGCGCTGGGTGTCGACGTGCGCGTCGCCCGTCTCGTCCTGCTCGGGCTCTCCTCGCTGGTGACGGGCGTCCTCATCGCCGAGGTGGGAGGCATCGGCTTCGTGGGGCTCATGATCCCGCACCTGGTGCGGCTGGGATTCGGGGCCGACTACCGGCGGGTGCTGCCGCTGTCCGCCCTCGTCGGGGCGTCCTACCTCGTCATCGTCGACCTCCTGTCGCGTACGGTCGACTCCCCGAACGAGCTGCCCATCGGCATCTTCACCGCCGCGTTCGGCGCGCCGTTCCTCCTGTGGCTGCTCCGCCGGCAGAACGCGGGGTCCGGCCCATGAAGCTCGATCTGTCGGACATCGAGGTCGAGCTCGGCGGCGTCTCGGTGCTCCGCGGCGTGACCATGACGGTCCCGCCGGGAGGCGTCGTCGGCCTGGTCGGCCCCAACGGCAGCGGCAAGACCACTTTGCTGCGGACGGTGTACCGATCCCTGCGCCCCGCCACCGGCGCGGTGCTGCTCGACGGTGACGACATCTGGCGCCGATCCGTGCGGGAGGCCGCCCGGACCACCGCGGCGGTCCTGCAGAACGGCTCGGGGTCCGCCGGGCTGTCCGTCACCGAGGTGGTGGCCCTCGGCCGCACCGCCCATCACGGCCTGATCAGCCGTGAGACCGCGGCCGACCGCGCGATCGTCGCCGAGTCCCTGGAACGGACCGGCGCGGAGGACCTGGCCGGCCGGATGTTCGACTCCCTCTCGGGCGGCGAGCGTCAGCGGGTGCTCCTCGCCAGAGCCCTGGCGCAACAGCCACGCCTGCTCGTCCTGGACGAGCTGACGAACCACCTCGACATCCGCGCCCGGTTCGAGATGCTGGACCTGGTCCGGGACCTGGGGATCACCACGCTGGCGGTTCTGCACGAACTCGACTTCGCCGTCCGGTACTGCACCGGACTGGTGGTGCTGAACCGAGGCGAGGTCGTGGCCGCCGGCCCGGTACTGGAGGTCCTGACGCCGACGGTGCTCCGCGAGGTCTTCGGAGTCGATGCCACCGCGGAACGCCACCCGGACGGCGTCATCCGCATCACCTACCACGCCAAGCCCCTCGCCGGCTGAGCTCAGCGGTGGTGCGCTCCGGATGCGAGGCCGGGGCCGCTCCGGTCCGGGGCCGCCAGAGCGAGCCTGCGGCCCGCCACGGGTTCGAGGACCTGCGGGCCCGGCGGCATCGCGCCGGGGCCCGCACCGGTCATGGGTCAGGCGGCCTTCTCGGCCTCGGCCAGGGATGTCATGAGCTGGTCGCGGGCCCGGGCCACGCGGGAGCGAATCGTCCCCACGGGACAGCCCATGAGTTCGGCGGCCTCGGCGTAGGGCAGGCCCGCGAGCTGGGTGAGGACGAACGCCGTACGCCGCTCGTCCGGCACCTTGTCCAGCAGGTCGGCCAGGGCGACGCCGTCGTCCGCGCCGGGCAGGTCGCGCGGCTGGTGTCGTTCGGCGGCGATCTGCCAGTCAGGCACGTCGGCGATGACCGGGCGCGCCGCCGCCGTCCGGAATCGGTCGGCGACGACCCGGCGGACGATCGAGAACAGCCACGTGCGCGCCGAGCAGCGCCCGGCGAACCGGGGGAGGCTGCCCAGGAGCCGTAGGAAGGTCTCCTGGGTGAGGTCTTCGGCCTGCTGCGGGTCGGTGAGGTAGGCGGTGAACCGCCGCACATCTGGGTAGACCTCGCGGGCGAACGCTTCGACGTCCGCGGGTCTTCCTTCTCGTGCGGCGAGGGCGAGAACAGTCAGGCGCCCGTTGCGGTCGGAAGGTTCGTATCCGCCGGCGGCAAATTCCATTGGTGATCGATCCTTGAGGTCATGGGAGAGTGCGTGCGCTCCGGCCGGTCCTGGGCGCGCGGCGGCGGCCGGGCGGAGGGACTCCGTCCGGAGGGCACGATCGGGTGAACGGCTTGCCGCGAAAGGTCAGGCGGCGGCGAACCGCGGCGGGGCACGCCCGATCACGGTGTGCCGAAGCGGCGCGGAGCGCCGGGGCGCCGGAGCGCGGTCTCGCGCGCGTCCCAGCCGTGGTGGGGGATGCGCGAGCAGGACGAACACGACCGGCAGGAGGCGGACGGCGAGCCGGCGCAGGGTCGCCCAGAGGGCGGCCTCACCGCGTGACAGCCACAGGGCCGACATCACCATGGCCCAGCCGTGTGTCACCACCATGCCGAGGCCGGGCACCAGCTCCGAATGGGCATGCGTCCCGGCCGTCCCGGCCAGTGGTGCGATCAGCGGTGCGGCGGAGAAAACGACATGGAGGACGGCCTGTACTCCTGCCAGGAGCGGCAGTACCACGGCCATGCCTCGTTCGCGGCCGGTGACGGGCAGCGCCGCCGCCAGCGCGATCCCCGCGGCGAGCACCGCCACATGGGGAGACACGGAGCCCCCGCCGAGCAGGTGGCCGAGAACGCCCAGGCCCAGACAGACCACGGCGAAGACGGTGGCGCGGGCCAGGCGCAGCATCACCGCGGCGGACATGACACGTAAGACCGGCCGCGGGCGGCGCCGGGGGAGGGAAAGCCCCTACCCGGCCGGCGGACCGCCGCGCCCATCGGTACGGCGGAATTCACGGCGGGAGTCTTGGTACGCGAAACCAACGCGAGCTCCAAGGTGAAAGTCCCGGACAAATCCAGGCATGACCGGATCGGCGCCGCGCGGATCTGCGGGGCGCCCGCTCACCGGTGTGCCGGCCTCGCGGACGAGTCAGCCGGCGATGGCGGGCAGCGGCGGTCCGCGCCGGTGGATCCCCGGCGCCGTCTCCCACGCGGGATGAGGCCGGGGCACGGAGGGCGGCACCGCCGGAGCGCCCGGGAAGACGGTACGGTCCGCCGTGGCGAGCGACCAGCGCAGGAGCGGGAGAGGGGCTGCGGCCCACAGGCGTATCAGGAGCCATGCCGCGCTCTCGCCGCGGTAGAGCCACCATCCGGACACCAACGCCACCGTGAGGTGGGCCAGCGTCATGCCGAACGAGAGGTGACCGTGCTCTTGTCCCAGCAGGGTCGGCAGCGGGTGCGAGGTCCAGGCGAACATCTGGTGGAGCAGGAACTGCGCCGCGGCCGATGTCCCCAGCATGACCTCGGGCCCGCGCTCCCGTCCGTTGAGCGCGTACGCCAGGCCGCAGACGCCGGCCGCCCCGGCGAGCAGGACCGCCGGATCGACGTGCCCGCCGCCGGCGAAGGCGTGCCCGGCCGCGGAGGCGATCAGGCACACCGTCGCGAAGACGATGGCCCGCGCCAGGCGCAGGAGCGGCTTCGCTGCGGACACGATCACCATAGTGACAGGCGGACGGCACATCGAGAAGAGCGATGACGACTATTGAGATCGGCAAGCCGCGGGCGCAGGCCGTTTCAGGCCGACGATGGACGAGCAGGCTCAAAAGATCTTGCCGAGGACGCCGGACTCGATCACGATGAGCGATCCGATGAGCATGAACACCGCCGGGACGATCCAGTGTCCGTACCGCTCGACGATGGTGACGACCTTCTGATGTGAGCCCAGCCAGGAACCGGCCAGGCACCACACGGCGACCCCGGCCACGAACACGGCGATGGTCACCAGCGTCGCGCCCATGCCGATGGAACGGAAGACGGGCGTGTAGACGGAGATGTTGTCGGCGCCGTTGGCGACCGTCACCCCCATCACCGGCACAAGTCCCGAGGCCACCGCCGGTGAGGGATCGTCGTCTCCACCGGCACGGGCCCGGATCGCCTTGACCATGCCCCAGCCGCCGAGCGCGAACGGCACCAGGCCGAGCAGGCCGACATGGTCGTCCGGCACGATGGTCAGACCGAGCGCGGCCACCACCGACACCAGCACCAGCACACCGACGCCCAGGTACTGGCCGGCCCAGATCTGCCAGGCCTTCGGCAGGCCGCCGGCCCGCATCGACAAGAACAACACCGTCAGCACGATGATGTCATCGACGTTCGTACCGGCGAATATGCCCGCCGCGGCCACCACGGTGCCCCAGAGCCCGTCCACGAGGGCCCAAGCTACAGTGCACATCACCAAACGGTTAAAAGTTCTCGGGTTCCTTCATGATCGACCTCAGCACGTCCAGCGCGGCGACGTTGCCGGACCCTCTGCTCATCCCGGCCTCGGCCGCGCTCCGTGGACTGCAGCGCCGTCCACGTGCCGAAGAGCCGGGCGGTCACACGCGGCGGAAGAGCGCAGCGAGCGCCTGGCCCCCGCCGATGCACATCGTGACGACGCCGAGTTCCAGATCGTGGTGGACGAGGTATTTGGCGACCCGCAGGGTGAGGATCGCGCCAGTGGCCCCGACCGGATGGCCGAGTGCGATGGCCCCGCCGTAGGGGTTGGTCTTGTCCGGGTCGAGCCCGGCATCGCGGATCACCGCCACGGCCTGCGCGGCGAACGCCTCGTTCAACTCGATCACGTCGATGTCGCGCGGGCTGGTGCCTGTGTGCTCGAACAGCTTGCGCAGCGCGAAGACGGGGGCGTAGCCCATGAGCTCCGGCTCCATGGCCGCGGTGGCCACGGCCTCGAGGCTGACCAGGCCACGCAGTCCTCGCTGCTCGGCGACCGACTCCCGGGCGAGCACCAGTGCCGCCGCGCCGTCGTTGATGCCGGAGGCGTTGCCCGCGGTGACGCTGCCGCCTTCCTCGAACGCGGGCCGCAGCCGGGCCAGGGCCTCCAGCATGGTGTCTGGCTTGGGGTGCTCGTCCGTCTCGACCATGTACCGCCGGCGGCCGCTCACCTCGACCGGCGTGATCTCCTCAGGGAAAGACGCTGTCGCTCGGTCTGCTCGAACTGCGGATCCCGGTGACCGACGACGACTCCGCTGCCGTGGCGGGGACCGACCGTGCCGCGCATCGCCTTCGGTGACGCCACGGACCGGCGCGTCCTCGACGCCGCGGCCATCGTGCGGGACGCGGGCATCGTGCCGGTGCTGGTCCGGCCCGACTGTACGCGCACGTCCTCGCTGGGGAATGTCGCGCCGGGCATCGAGACCGTCGATCCCGGAGATACGGATCCGTTGGCCTTCCTGGCCAGGTATGTGCGCAGCGGAGCGGCCGACGCGGGCATCGCGGGCAGCCTCAGCACCAGCGCATCCGTAATCCGTGCGGGGATTCGGGGCCTCGGTGCCACCGGCTTGGTGACCGGTTGCTTCCTGATCGACCAGGGTGGCGCGGCGGTTACGTACGCGGACTGCTCGGTCGTGCCCGACCCGACCGCCGAGCAACTCGCCGAGATCGCGGCCGCCGCTGCCGATCATCACCGGGCACTCACACGTGAGGTCCCCCGGGTCGCGATGCTGTCCTTCTCCACCGGCGGCAGTGCGGAACATCCCGCAGTCGAGAAGGTGCGCCGCGCCACAGCCCTGGTCCGGCGGCTGCGACCCGATCTGACGGTCGAGGGCGAGCTTCAGTTCGACGTCGCGGTCGATCCGGGTGTGGGGAGCCGGAAGCTCCCCACCTCCGAGGTGGCGGGCCGAGCCAACGTGCTCGTCTTTCCCAGCCTCGACGCGGGCAACATCGCCTACAAGGTCGCCGAGCGCGTGGGTGGGGCGCGGGCCATCGGCTCTTTCGTACTCAACCTTTCCGCCCCCTGGGCCGACGTGTCGCGCGGCTGCTCCACGGCCGACCTCGCCGACACCGCGCGCCTGCTCGCGCGGGCCGCGTGCCTGCGGCGGCGGAACCGCTGTGAACCGAGTGAGAGGACGACTTGACCGCGATGAGGGTCCTGAAGAGCAGATTCGACTTCACGTCGGAGACGGCGAGAGCCAACCGCGCCGGGAACAGCGCTCATGTGGCGGAGCTGGAGCGCCAGCAGGCGCTTGCCGTCGCCGGAGGTGGTGACAAGTATGTGAGCCGGCATCGGGACCGTGGCCGGATGCTTGCCCGCGAGCGCATCGAGTTGCTGCTCGACCGGGACGCTCCTTTCCTCGAGCTCGCCGCGGTCGCCGGATGGGGGACCGGATACACGGTGGGTGCGAGCGTCGTGACCGGTGTCGGAGTCGTGAGCGGCGTCGAGTGCATGGTCGTCGCCCATGACCCGACCGTGCGGGGTGGCGCGTCGAACCCCTACACATGGAAGAAGGTCCTCCGCGCGATGCACATCGCCCGGGAGAACCGCCTCCCCCTGATCAACCTCGTCGAATCCGGTGGCGGTGACCTGGAACGGCAGGCCGAGCTGTTCGTGCCCGCCGGCCGGCTCTTCCACGACCTGTCGGCCCTTTCGGCCGCGGGCATCCCGACGATCGCGCTCGTGTTCGGCAATTCCACAGCCGGCGGAGCCTATGTGCCCGGCATGTGCGACTACGCGGTCATGGTGCAGAACCAGGCCAAGGTGTTCCTCGGTGGCCCGCCCCTGGTCAAGATGGCGACCGGCGAGGACGCCGACGACGAGAGTCTTGGCGGCGCCGACATGCACGCGCGCGTCTCCGGCCTGGCGGATTACCTCGCCCGCGATGAGCACGAGTGCATCGCCATCGGCCGTGAGATCGTCGCGCATCTCAACTGGCGCAAGCTGGGCCCCGGCCCGACCGACCCCGCCGACGAGCCGCTCTATCCGGCCGAGGAACTCCTCGGCATCGCTTCGGTCGACCTCAAAGTGCCGTTCGACCCCCGGGAGGTCATCGCCCGCATCGTTGACGGGTCCCGCTTCGAGGAGTACAAGCCGCTGTACGGCACCGCGCTCGTCACCGGGTGGGCCTCCGTGCACGGGTTCCCCGTCGGAATCATCGCCAACGCCCGCGGGGTTCTGTTCAACGAGGAAGCGAAGAAGGGAGCCGAGTTCATCCTGCTCTGCAACCAGACGGACACCCCGCTGATCTTCCTGCAGAACACGACCGGGTTCATGGTCGGCACGCAGTACGAGCAGGCCGGCATCATCAAGGACGGCGCGAAGATGATCAACGCCGTCACCAACAGCGGTGTCCCGCATATCACGATCAACCTCGCCGCCTCCTACGGTGCCGGCAACTACGGAATGTCCGGCCGCTCGTACGACCCCCGCCTTCTCTTCAGCTGGCCCAACTCCAAGACCGCGATCATGGGCCCGGAGCAGCTGGCCGGCGTCATGTCCATCGTCGCGCGGCAGACCGCTGAGGCGGCCGGCCGCGCGTTCGACGAGGAGGCCGACGCCGTACGGCGGGCAGCCCTGGAGGAACGTGTGGAAGCCGAGTCCCTGGCGCTCTACATGAGCGGTCAGGGGTACGACGACGGAATCATCGACCCCCGCGACACCCGTTCGGTGCTCGGCATCGCCCTGTCCATGTGTCACTCCAACGAGATCGCCGGAACCCGTGGGTTCGCCGTCTTCCGGATGTGAGAGAAGCAACCATGATCAAAAAGGTTCTGGTCGCGAATCGCGGCGAGATCGCTCGCCGTGTCTTCCGTACCTGCCGGGAGATGGGCATCGCGACTGTCGCCGTCTACTCCGACCCCGACAGCGCGATGCCGTTCGTCAGGGAGGCGGACGAGGCCGTTCCGCTCGGCGGTGCCACCCCTGCGGACTCCTATCTGCGTGCGGACCTGGTGCTGGAGGCGACCCGCCGAGTCGGTGCCGACGCGGTGCACCCGGGCTACGGCTTCCTTTCGGAGAACGCGGAGTTCGCGAGGGCGTGCGTCGAAGCCGGGATCACCTTCATCGGTCCCGGGGCCGAGGCGATCGAGCTGATGGGATCCAAGCTCACCGCCCGGGCCATGATGGAGCGGGCGGGTGTGCCCGTGCTTCCCGGCCGTGACCTGACCGGCGTCGACGGCGAGAAGGCGGTCGCGATCGCCGCGGAGGTCGGGTGGCCGGTGCTGGTCAAGGCATCCTTCGGGGGCGGCGGCCGGGGTATGCGGATCGTCCGCCGACCGGAGGATCTTTTGGAGGCGATCGCCTCGGCCCGGCGTGAGGCGGGGGCGGCGTTCGGCAACGACACCGTGTTCCTGGAGCACTATGTGGACGAGCCTCGCCACGTCGAGATCCAGATCTTCGGCGACCGGCATGGCACGATCGTTCACTTGAACGAACGCGAGTGCTCCATCCAGCGGCGACACCAGAAGATCATCGAGGAGTCCCCCTCTCCGGCGATCTCGCCCGAGGCGCGCGAGCGGATGGGCTCGGCGGCGGTCGAGGCGGGCCGGGCACTGCGATACGTCGGCGCGGGAACGGTCGAGTTTCTGCTGGCTCCTGACGGGCGCTTCTACTTCCTGGAGGTCAACACCCGGCTGCAGGTCGAGCATCCGGTCACCGAGCTCGTCACCGGTCTCGATCTGGTCCGGCTGCAGATCGAGGTCGCCGCCGGAGCGCCGTTGCCCCCGGGCGCGCTCACGCCCGGCCTGCGAGGTCACGCGATCGAAGCCAGACTTTACGCCGAGGACGTCGCCAACGACTTCCTGCCGGCCGCCGGACGGCTCGACCTGTTCGAGGTCCCGGCTGGCGACGGCGTGCGCGTCGATTCCGGTGTGGTCTCCGGTGACGTCGTCTCGACCAACTACGACCCGATGCTAGCCAAGGTCATCGCGCATGGGGCGACCCGCGAGGAGGCGGCGGCGCGGCTCTCGCGCGCGCTGCGGCGCACCCGGGTGCAGGGCGTCACGACCAACCGCGCCCTGCTGGTCGGAATCCTGGAGCACGAGGAGTTCGCCGCCGGACGCGTCGACACGCACTTCCTCGACAGGCTCGATCCCCGTGAGCTGATGGGCGCCGAGCTGGAGGGTATGGGCGGCATTGTCGCTCTCGCCGCCGCGCTCGCTGAGCAGGCACGTGACCGAGCCCAGGCGAAGGTCCTCACAACGGTCGAATCGGGGTTCCGCAACAACCGTTCACAGTTGCAGCGCCGTGACCATGTGCTGGGCGAACGTCAGATCGGCGTCGGCTACGCGCTCGGCCGAGCTCCGCGGTTCGAGGTGGACGGCGCCGAACTGGATGTGACGGTGGTGTCCGCGGCCCCCTCGGCCGTCGACCTGGTCGCGGACGGAGTCCGGCGAAGGTTCGCCGTGGAGGTGTCGGACGACACGACCTATGTGTCGTGGGCCGAGGGGTCGGCGGAGCTCAGACCGGTGCCCAGGTTCCCCGAGGCTCCCGAGCAGATCCAGCCCGGTTCCCTGGTCGCGCCTATGCCGGGCACGGTCGTACGTGTCGCGGTCTCGGCGGGGGAGCCGATCGCGGCCGGTCAGACAGTGATCGTGATCGAGGCGATGAAGATGGAGCACGCCATCGCCGCGGTGGCCGAATCAGTCGTCGCGGCCGTCCCGGTCGTCGTCGGTCAGACGGTCGACACAGGCCAGGTTCTGATCGTGCTCGACGAGGTGGAGACCGCCGGGGTAGAGGTCGACGCTGTCGCGCAGGAGGCGGGCTTGTGAGCGGCGAGGTCCTGTACGAGGTACGCGACGGCGCGGCGTGGATCATGATCAACCGGCCGGAGGCACGAAACGCCCTCAACCGAGCGGTCCGTGAGGGTCTGAAGGCGGCCTTCCTCCGGGCCGAGGCCGACCCCGCGGCGGCGGTCGTCGTCTTGACCGCGGCGGGGGACAAGGCGTTCTGCGCCGGGGGCGACCTGAAGGAGATGGCCGACGTCGGGCTGACGATCCCACCACCCGATTACGTGCCCCAGCCGAACCGGACGGTCGAGGTCACCAAGCCTGTCGTCGCGGCGGTCAACGGAGGAGCGTTCGGGGGCGGGTTCCTGCTCGCCCAGTCGGCCGATCTCGTCATCGCGGCCGAGTCGGCCCGCTTCGGCATCTCGGAAATCAAGATCGGGCGTGGGGCGCCCTGGGCGGCGCCGCTACCCTGGCTCGTGCCGCCGAGAATCGCCATGCAGATGCTGGTCACGGGCGATCCGATCACCGCCCGTCGCGCGTACGAGGTCGGGCTCGTGAACGAGGTGGTTCCCCTGCCGGAGCTGGCCGGCCGTACGACGGAGTTGGTCGCGACGATCGCGGCGAACGCGCCGTTGTCCGTCCGGGCGGGGAAGAAGATGGTGTACGCCGTCGCCGAGCACAGCCGATCCGATGCCTTCGACGTCGCTGAGCGAATCTGGGAGCCGGTTTACCTGAGCGAGGACGCGCAGGAAGGGCCGCGGGCGTTCGCGGAGAAGAGGAAGCCGTTGTGGAGAGGCCGATGACTTCGGACGTCGTCACCGGGTTGGTGGCGGACTTGCACGATGAGTTCGGCGAGCTGGCGGCGCTGCTGGAGCCGCAGCCCGAGTCGGCCTGGCGCCGCGACACTCCCGCGACGGGCTGGACCGTCCGCGATCAGGTGGCGCACCTCGCTCACTTCGACCAGGTCACCCGGCTGTGCATTGCCCAGCCGGCGGCCTTCGTCCTGCTTCGCGACGGCCTCGTGGACCTACAGGCTTACGTCGATGGGATCGGCCTCGACCATGCGTCGCGCGCGGGGGCCGACATGCTGCGCTGGTGGTCACGGGAGAACGCTCTACTGAGGGCGGCGGCTCTCGAAGCGGATCCTGCGGTGCGCGTGCCGTGGTTCGGGCCATCCATGAGTCTCGCGTCGAAACTCACTGCCCGAATAATGGAGACCTGGGCGCACGGGCAGGACGTGGTCGACGCCCTCGGGCTGACCAGGGAGCCGACCGGGCGCCTGCGTCACATCGCACGCATCGGCATACTCGCCTTCGCGAACAGCTTCCGTGTCCGGGGCCTGGAGGTTCCGGAGGTGCCACTCCTCGTCCGGTTGGACCCACCGGGTGGCGGAAAGCATTGGATCTGGGGCGATCCGGCGGCCGCGGACGTGGTCACCGGTTCCGCGGAGGACTTCTGCCTGGTCGTCACGCAACGGCGTCACGTCTCTGACACCGCACTGGATGTCCAGGGTGAGGCGGCGACGAGGTGGATGGCGATCGCGCAGGCGTTCGCCGGCCCTCCGGGTCAAGGCCGTGAGCCGGGACAGTTCCCCGCCCGCGTCCGGCCGGCTCGACCTCCGCGAAGAACGCGTCGAGGTTCTCGGGTTCCTTCATGATCGACCTGAGCACGTCCAGCGCGGCGACGTTGCCGGAGCCCTCCCATCCCCCCAAATACGCTCCAAATGCCTAGAATTTCGGTAAAACCGCAGTTCAAAGGCATGTTGATCAAGGAGTGGTGGAGTCTGGTGCAGGGCTGTGTTGAGCAGTTCGTTAGCGGGTTTGCTAGCTCCTTTGATCATGAAGAGGAGCTAGGCCGTGTTTCATAAGCGGGTTCAGAGCCATTCGTTGATCGCGACGATCTGGAGCGTGGCCTGGTAGCGGACGGCGGGTTTGTCGTAGCGGGTGGCTACGGCTCGGTTGCGTTTGAGCTGGTTGATGCCACATTCCACCGCGTGACGCTGCTTGTAGGTGTGCGGGTCGAAGGTCGGTGGCCGCCCGCCTTTGGAGCCCTTCTTGCGCCGGTTGGCGGCCTGGTCATCCTTGATCGGGATGGTCGCCTTGATCCCTCGCCGGCGTAGATGCTCCCGGTTGGCCTTGGAGGTGTAAGCCTTGTCCGCCAGGACCCGATCGGGCCGGGTACGCGGCCGGCCGCCGTCCAGACGCGGCACCCGAATCCCGGCCAGGACCGGAATGAACTGCGGACTGTCTCCTCGCTGACCTGCGGTGAGCACGATCGACAACGGCTTTTGACCCTGCTCACAGCTCAGGTGCAGCTTGGTGGTCAGCCCGCCCCGGGAGCGGCCCAGCGCGTGATCGGCCGGCTCGACGTCGACCCCGCCTGGCGGTTCAGCCTGCAACTGCGGCCACCTGCGGGCCCCGGCCGCGTGCTGATGCGCCCGGCTGATCGTGGAGTCCACGCTGACATCCCAGGTGATCAGTCCGGCCGCATCAGCACGCGCCTGCAACGCCGAAACCACCTGCCGCCAGGTCCCATCCCGCTGCCACCTGCGGAACAGCCCGTACACCGTCTGCCAGGGGCCGTACAGCATCGGCACATCCCGCCACGGCGAGCCCACCCGGGTACGCCACCGGATACCGTCTATGAGCTGCCGTTTTGTCCACTTCGGCGGACGTCCTGACCTGCGCGGCCTGGGCAGCAGCGGCTCCAGCGCCGCCCATTGCGCGTCAGTCAGATCGAACCGCCTCGTCACCGGTATCGTGGCCACGAGGTCTCCGTGCAGATGGTCTTCTTGGTCGATGACTCATCTACCGGAGACCTCACTCATTCGCGATCTCTGACACGCCCGGCGTCCGTACCCAACAGACATCGAACGCGGCTTATGAAACACGGCCTAGTAGCCCTGGGAGGTCGCCTGCCTGCCCATCCAGATGGTGCCCCGGCCGAGGCCGGTGACGCTCGCGCGAGGCCAGTTGTTGTCGGCGAGCACCACGAAGTCGGCGGGCGTCCCCGCCACGAGCCGGACGTTGGTGACGCTGGCGTTCCAGACCTGCGCGGCCTGGTCCACCACGCTGCGGAACTCGGCGGCCCGGCTGGCGTCGTACCGCAGGACGCGCACCGCGGCGGCGTCGGTGCGCGCGTCCGCCTGAGCGGGTGTGACGGTGGACAGGAAGGCCAGTCCCAGAAGCAGTACCGAGACGGCGCGGAGGAACCTTGCGAAGAGCATCGGGGTCTCCTCAGTCGGGGGGTGCCCACCACGAGGCACACCGAAGAGATCACCGGTACGAACGCACCGGTGATCGCTGGAGTCCTCGGGCGGGGCTCCCGCCAACGTACGCTCAGCGGCCCCCGCCGGGGATACGCCAGTTCCCCCCTACCACCGTGTTATGGGTCGCCCCCCCCGGACGACCGCGCCGTAGAACGGCCTCAGAGGTCGTGCATCAGGGGGACCGTTCGGAGGTGTCGAGCCGGGTGAGGACATCGTGGATGCGGGTCGTCATCTGGTCGTCGTCGAGGTCGCCAGGGTCGCGCAGCGCGGGATCCGCCACATAGTCCTCCACGGCCCAGAAGGCGTCCTCCAGGGCCTGTTCCACGGCGCCTCCGGCGCGTTCCCGCTCCTGAAGAGCGCGCCGCCGGGCGGCCAGCCAGGCGTGCTGGAAGGCGGGCGCCGTGACGCCGCCGCGCACGAGCGCCCGCATGAGGGCGAGCTGTTCGCCGATGCCCGAGCCCGGCGCGGCCTCGGCGGTGGTGGTCACGACGCGGTGGCGCGGCGCCTCGCGGCCGTGTTCCGTCATGGGCCGTGTTCCGTCATGGGCCGTGTTCTGTCATGGGTCGTGTTCCGTCATCAGTCCAGGTAACCGTTCGCCACTTTCACGAGCTGGGCCGGGGAGAGGTTCCACGCGGACCAGAACGTGCCGTCCGGATGGAACATCACCATCTTGCCGCTGCTGGTGTCGATGAACGCGATCGCCGTGCCCTGGCCCTTGTAGGTGAACTGGTGGATGGTGGTGCCGGGCGCCGCCATGTGCTCCCGCATGGCCGCCACGAAATCGCTCAGCGTGGATTTGTTGCGGTTGCCGCTGATGCCGAAATCGAGCGCGTGCGCGTCGAACTTCTTGCTCAGCTGCTTCATGTCGCTGAAGTCGGCGTGGGCGGGCCAGGACGGGGCCGGGCAGGTCGCGTTGTGGACGAGCAGGTCCCGGCCGCCCGTGGACACGTAGTACGTGTGCGTGTCGCCGACCGTCAGGTTGTGGACCCGCTCCCACTTGAGGACCTTCCGGATGGCGGTGACCTGGACGTAGGTGCCCGCGGAGGTGCGCAGCCAGGTCCCGGGGACCAGCTCGCCCGCGTCGACCCAGCCGCGCGCGGGGACCCAGAACGGATGGCCGTCGGTCGCGGTGACCGTGCCGGTGGCCGTCCCCCGGCCGCCGTCGACATCGACGGTGATCCGCACCAGGTCCTTGGCGCCGGTGCCCTCGATCACGGCGGTGACGGGCTCGCTCCGGGTGACCCCCGTCCGCGGGTCGGTGGCCGCGACCCGGTCTCCGACCCGGACGTCCCTGATCGGCTTGCGCGTCCCGTCCGCCATGAGGACCGGCGTGTCCCCGGTGAAGCTGTTGCCGACGCACCCGGCGAGCTTGCCCAGCTCGAAGGCTTTGCCCAGCATGCCGAATCCGCATCCGAGCGCGGCCTCTCTGGCCACCGAGCTCCAGCTGACCTTCCTGCCGGACAGCCGCTGCGACACGTACTCCAGCCCGCCGCCGCCGATGGCGCCGCCGACGCAGGCCACCAGCATCGGGTTGTTGCCGCTCGGGTCCGTCAGGTTGACGGGGTCGCCGGACGCGTACCCGTACAGGTTGGTCCCGCCCTGCACGCCGATCGGGTCCTCGCTGATGAACCGGCCGAGCGTCGGGCTGTAGTAGCGGGCGCGGTAGTACATCAGGCCGGTGCCGTCGTCCTCGCGGCCGGTGTAGGTGAACCGGTTGCCGCCGGGGTCCCCGGTGACCGTGGCGCCGCCGTACGGGTCGTAGGCGTACTCGGCCTTGAGGGTGCCGTCGGCGGCGCCGAGTCCGAGCGTGCTGCCGTGCAGGTCGGTCAGGTACGCCTGCGCGCCGGAGGCGGTGACGCGGCCGAACCACTGGTCGACCCCGGCGGTCATCAGGTCGGCGGTGACGTTCCCCGCGCCGTCGGTCTCGGCGAGGGGGTTCTCCCCGGGCGTCACGTAGCCCCTGACGTCGCCGCTCACCGACACGCGGTCGCGGCGTCCCTCGGCGTCGTAGCGGAACTGCGCGGTCAGGCCCTTGCGGCTGAGGCCGGAGAGCCGGCCGCGCGCGTCCCAGCCGTAGATCGTGGTGCCGTCGCCGGTGAGGTTGCCGTCGGGGTCGTACTCGAGGGCCTGCCCGCCGCGGCTGATCATGCGGTTGGCCTTGTCGTACACCATCGCGCCGCTCGCCGCGGGCAGCGCGACCCTGGCGAACGAGCCGTCCACCGCGGTGATCTGCCCGACCGGGTCGTAGGTGTAGGCGAGGTTCCCCTTGCCGGTGGCGCCGTGCCGGTAGGTGATCGCGGTGACCCGCCCGGTGTCGTCGTAGTCGTACGCCTGGCTCCATCCGCCGGGCAGGTCCAGCCGGTCCTGCCGCCCGGCGTCGTCATAGTGCGGTACCACCGCGAGGGCGCCGCGTTCGATGCGCGCGATCGCCCCGGCGTCGTCGTAGGAGTAGGTGACCGGGGGACGGCCCTGGACGGTCAGGCCGGAGGGCCGGTTCGCGCGGTCGTAGGTGTAGTCCACCCGCCCGGTGGGCTGGCCGACCCGGGTGACGCGGTCCAGCGGGTCGTAGGTGAATGTGGTGGCGCCCGCGGCGGCGGTGTCGGCGACGCTCTTGAGGTTGCCGTTCTCGTAGGTGAGGTCGACGCGGGACTCGGCGGTGGCGCCGTTCACGCCGTACTCGACCGTCCTGGTCCTGCCGAGCGGGTCGTAGGTGAGCCTGGTGACCTTGCCCCGGCGGCCGGTCGCGGTGGCGACCTCTCCGGCGGGCGTGTACGTCGTGGTGGTGGACGCGCCGAGCGGGTCGATGACCTTGGTGATCCGGTCGGAGTCGTCGTACTCCCAGCTGATCGAGTTCTTCCTGGGGTCGGTCAGCTTGGTGCGGTTGCCGTTGGCGTCGTAGGCGAACGTGAACACCCGGCCGAGCGGGTCGGTCGCGGAGGTGACCTGGTTGCGGGCGTCGTAGGCGATCGTGGCGGTCGACCCGGCCGGGTCGGTGGTCTGGACGACCCGGCCCGCCGCGTCGGTGAAGAACCGGGTGACGCGCCCGAGGGGGTCGGTGGTGCTGCGCAGGTCGCCGAGGCGGTAGGCGTTGGTCGTCGTCTCGCCCGCCGGGTCGGTGAGCGTCAGTATCTGGCCGGCGGCGTTGTAGGTCGCCGTGAACTCCCGCCCGAGGGGGTCGGTCTCCTTGAGGAGGTTGCCCCGCGCGTCGTACTGGTACCGCGTGACCTTGCCCAGCTCGTCGGTGATCGTGGCCGGCCGGTCGAGGGGACCGTAGGTGATCTTCGGGCCGTCCACCGCGTCCGGGGTGCCCGCGAGCCGGGTCTCGTGGGTGACCCTGCCCTGCGCGTCGTAGGAGAGCGCGGTCACGCGTCCCCGCGAATCGGTGAGGGAGTCGAGCCGCTGCCCGGCGCCGCGCGTGAAGGTGACGGACTGCGCCTCGGGCGTGCCGTACGCCTCGGTCCGGCTGGTCGCGGCGCCCTCGGCGTTGAACGTGACCCGTTGCACGGCGCCGCCCGGGCGGGTCACCCGCGTCTCGGTGATCCTGCCGCCGGCGTCGGTGACGTAGGCGAACCTGTAGACCTGCCCGTTGGTCAGCGTCTGCACGGAGACCCGGCCGGCGGCGTCGTACTCGTTGGTCAGGTAGACGATGCCGCGGGTGTCGGTCGCGGTGCGCATGCGCCCGGCGGCGTCGTAGGTGTAACGCATGGTCTTGCCGCCGGCGTCGGTGACGGTCTCCAGGTGCCCGCCGGCGTCGTAGGTGTAGGACACCGTCCGGCCGATGTTGTCGCGCAGCCCGGTGACGCGCTTGTCGGCGTTGTAGGTGAGCGCGATCCATCTGCCGTTCGGCGAGGTGACCTTGGTCAGCTTGTGCTCGCCGTCACGGGTCAGCGTGATCGTGTTGCCGTTGGGGTCCTTGATCTCGGTGAGCGGCGCGTACTGGGGGAAGAAGTACCGCATTCCGTCGCGGCGGCGCAGCTCCCATCCGGCGCGGTCGTTGTCGCGGCTGATCGTGGAGCCGCGGTACTCGCCGGGGGTGCCGGTGGCCGTGAAGATCGCGTCGTTGAACCCCGTCCCCGGAGAGGTACGGACGTAGTGGACCACCGCCCCGCCGGGCAGGTACAGGTCCACCTCCTGGTACTGCTCCTCGGAGTGCAGGAAGGCGTTGTAGCCGCCGATCTGCCCGACGCCGAAGTCACGCGGGGCCGTGTCCCCCTGGTAGAGGGTGCGGGTGATCTCGATGGGCATCACGTCGTCGACGGCGAGGTCGGTGCGCGCGTCCATGAGCTGCCCGGTGGAGAGCTCCACCGGGTCGCCGTTCACCCACTTCCACAGGTCCTTGAGCCACTTGAGCAGCCACTTGGGCAGAAGCTCGGTGTTGAACATGCCGCCGTAGAACGACCACACCTTGGTGCCGGGGTCCGGCACGACCTGCTTGCCGTCGGCGCTGACCTTGCCGTGGCCGTAGACGTGCCAGCCCTGCCGCTCGGGGTCGTAGTTCCAGAAGTCGACGGTGTGGCCGGGCGGCAGTTTGGTGTAGTTCGGGTAGACGACCCGGGCGCCGTCGGGGAAGACGAAGGTCCCGCCGGGCTGCACGGTGAAGTAGACGGGCACGATGCCGTTCGGCGGCAGCGGGAACGGCGGCCGGTCGATGGGAATGGGCGTGATGCCCAGCTCGGTGATGACCTTCCCGCTCTTGTCCCTGATGACGGACCCCGCGGGGATGCGCACCTCCAGGCCGGGGATCTTCGGCGTGGTGAGCACGACCTCCGCGCGGGTCGGCGAGTCGAACCTCACCATGTGCCGGGTGTCGAGCTGCTGCATCCAGATCGTGTACGGCAGGACGGTCGTCCGCCCGGCCGCCAGGTCGACCTTGACCGAGTAGAAGCCGTAGCGGTGGCCCTTCGTGCTCGCCGTCCCCCCGTCCACGTCGAGGGTCGAGGTCCCGGAGGGGAGACCGGCGAGCAGGAAGCGTCCCTTGCCGTCCGTGGTGGTGGTGACCCTGCCGGCGGTGAGGGTGACGCCGGGCAGCGCCTTGCCGTCGACGGTGCGGACCAGGCCCGCCAGGGCGGTGACCCCGGCGGGCGCCAGAGGCGGCGTCACGCGCGGCGGCCGGGCCCCGCGGATGTTCCAGTCGACACCTTGAAGGTTCGCCGTGTCGGGAGTCCAGTCGGCGTCGCTCGCGGCGGGCTTCTCCCCGGCGACGCTCGCCGCCGCGGGAGCGGGGGCCGCGGGACGGGCGGCGGGTGCCAGCACGGAGGAACGGGCGGCGGGCGCCTGGGCGCGGATGGTCAGGGCGACGCCGATCTGCCCGGTCCCCGCACGGTAGGGGTCCACCACGACGGTGTAGGTGCCGGCCACGGGCAGGTCGGCGACGTCGACGATCTGATCCTGGGAGACCCACCTGGTGTCGAGCTCGCTGCCGTCGGGCTCGTAGACGCCGACGTACACCCCGCCGCCGCCGAAGGCCGCGGCGCCGGTGAAGCCGAGGCTCGGCCGCTGCCCGGCCGTGCCGTCGAAGGTGAACACCGCGTCCTGCCCGGGCCGGGAGATCGTGGCGGTGCCGGCGGGGCCGCCCGGCGTGAGCGCGCCGCCGGAGACGCGCCGGGACAGGGTGAGGGTGACCGAGCCGGTGGCGGCCCGCGTCGGGCGGACCACGATCGTGTACGTGCCGGTTCGCGGCGGGTCGGGCAGGTCGATCTCGTCGGCGCCGTTCACGTAGTGGTCGTCGTCCACGACGGTCCCGTCGGGCGCGATGACGTCGACGTACGCCGGCTCGCCGATGGAGCTGGCGGTGAAACCGAGGCTGACGGGGATGTGGGCGGTGCCGGCGAAGGTCAGCTGGGCGTTCTGGCCGGGCCGGGTGATCGTGGCGGTCACCCCGGGGCCGGTGGGGGTGAGCGTGCCGGCGTCCACCCACGTCGACAGGGTGAAGGTGGCCGCGCCCGTCCCCGCCTGGACGGGGTCGGCCACCACCCGGTACGTCCCGGTCGCCGGCAGTGCCGCGATGTCGATCTTCTCGCTCTGTCCGGCGGAGACGTAGTGGTCGTCCACCACGACGGCGCCGCCGGGCGCGACGACGTCCACGTACGCGGCCTTGGTCAGCGAGTTGCCGGTGACCCCGAGCGTCAGCGGGACGCCGGCGGTGCCCGCGAAGGTGTACGCCGCGTCCTGCCCGGGCCGGGTGATCGTCGCCGCGACCCCGGGGCCCGTCGTCGTCAGCGTGCCCGCGCTCACCGGGGTCGAGAGGGTGAGCGTGACCGAGCCCGTGCCCGCCTGCGCCGGATCCACCACCACCCGGTACGTCCCGGCCTGGGGTAACCGGGCGATGTCGATCTCGCTCTCGTACCCATGGGAGACGTAGAAGTCGTCCTCAAGGACCGTGCCGTCGGGCGCGACCACGTCGATGGTGGTGGACCCCGCCATCGAGTTCGCCGTGATCCCGATGCTCAGCGCGCCCTCGGCCTTGCCGGCGAAGGTGTACACCGCGTCCTGACCCGGCCGCGTGATCGTCGCAGTGACCCCGGGGCCGGTCGACGTCAGCGCGCCGGCCGTCACGGGCGCCGACCGGGTGACCGTCACCGCGCCGGTGGCCGCGTACAGCGGTGCGACCAGCACCTGATACGTGCCCGTGGCCGGCAGCGCGGGCAGGTCCAGGTCCGCGTCGTATCCCCCGAGGACGTAGACGTCCTGGAGCACGGCGGCGCCGTCGGGCGCGGTCACGTCCACGTAGACGGCGCTCTCGAAGGTGTTGCCGGTCAGGCCCAGGCTCACCGTCTCGCCCGCCGCGCCGGTGAAGACGGCCCGGGCGCGCTGGCCGGCGCGGGGGACGGCGACGGCGGTGCCGGCTCCGGTGGCGCTCAGGTCGCCCGCGTCGGCGAGCTCGGACGCCGTCACCGTCACCTGGCCGGTGGCGGAGTCCGAGCTCGGGTCGATGAGGAGCTGGTAGGTCCTGCCTTCGAGCAGACCGCCGAGCCTGACCGCATCGGAGCCGCTGGTGTAGACGTTCTTGATCTCCCTGCCGGTGTGGTCGTAGGCGATGGCACGGACGCCGCCGATGGTGTTGCCGGTGAGCCCGAGGTCGGCGACGCCGGAGGCGGGCGCGTCGAACACGACGAGGGCGGATTTTCCGGGCGTCGCGACGACGATGGGCGTGGCCGGGCCGCCCACCTGCACGCGGGTCGTGCTCTCGATCGTGGCGGGGTCGACGTCGGGCAGCGGGACGGAGAAGTCGCCCGCCGAGACGACCTCCCCAGCGGGCGTCGCGATCACCAGCTTGCCGGTGGAGGCGTGGTCGGGGACGCGGAACCTCAGCGAGGCCGGGGTGGCGGAGACGACCTCGGCGCGGGCCCCGTTGACGCTGACGACGTCGTCCTGCGCGGCGGCGGCGAAGCCGGACCCGGTGACGGTGACCTCGGTGCCGGGAAGGCCGGACGCGGGGACGATCGCCGTGATCACCGGGCCGGGGGCGGCGGGCGTGAACGTTCCGGCCGGCACCGTGACGCCGTCCACGGTGACGGTGACCGTGCCCGCGCTCACGCCCGGCGGGACGGTCACGGTGAGCGTCGTCGCGGTGGCGGCGGTCACGGTGGCGGCGACGCCGTTGAACGCGACCGCGTCGGCGGACGGCGTGGCGGAGAAGCCGGTCCCCTGGAGGCGGACGGCCGCGCCGGGCCGGGCCGAGGCGGGGACCATGCTCATCACCGAGAGCCGCGACGCGGGGTAGCGCTCGACGTTCAGGATGTTGCCCGCCTCGTCGTAGGCGTACCGGGCCGCCTCGCCGCCGGGGCGCGTGACGCCGGTCAGCCGGCCGGCGGCGTCGTAGGCGTAGACGGCGGGGCCGGGGGTGTCGGCCAGGGCGGCCTTCGCGGTGCGCCTCGCCTCGGTGGCGCGCGGGCCGGCGGCGTCGTCCTTCAGGGCGAGCGGTGCGCGCTCGGCGGCGCGTGCCGGTGGCGGGGGTGGCGCGCTCAGTCCCTCCGCCGGGAGGGCGGACGCGGCGACGGTCAGGCCGACCAGGATCGCCAGGAATTTTCCGCGCACCAAAACCGGCATACCGCGCCCCCGTAATGCAATGCCCGGAGAAAGCCGAATTCAGGTCGACTCTCCCCTTTATATGGGCTTTACTCGCCAGTTGGGGATACTATGCGGGGTGATCGTCACGCACAAGAGCCCTTTTTTGCCATATGTCGGTGCGGTGCTAGATCTTGACAATGTGGGAAATTTGATGTCGCACGGTAAATCGAACTCGGCGTGTAATCCCGGTGACGCGCAGGTGACCCGGCGCGGAGCCATCACCCTCGGAGGCCTGGCCGCCGTATGCGCGGCCACGGCCGCCGACTCCGGACGGCCGCCCGCGTTCACCGCCGCCGACATCGGTGCGCTGCCCGGCGTCCTCCTCCCGCCCGCGCCGCACACCGTCATGACCGCGCTGGACGTGCCACCGGGCCGCGACGCCCTGCGCGCGTACACCATGCTCAGCCGCCTGACCCGCGCGGCCCCCGCCGGGACGCAGGTGTCCCTGGCCATCGGCGCGTCCTGGTTCGACAAGGCCGGGCTGGCGGGCGTCCGGCCGTCCGCGCTGGCGCCGATGCCCGCCTTCCAGGGCGACGTCCTGGACGCGGGGCTCGTCCACGGTGACGTGTTCCTGCAGGTCTCCGCCGCCACCGCCGAACCGGCCCGGCACGCCGCCGACGCGTGGACGCGCGCCGTACCCGGGGTCCGGGTGCGGTGGCAGAAGCGGGGGTTCCGGCCCGGCGGCCACGTGAGCGGCGGCCGGGCGCTGGCGCGCAACCTGTTCGGGTTCGTCGAGGGACACGGCAACCCGTCGTTCCAGGAGGACCCCTCGCCCGCCGACGTCGTGCGCGTCCCCGCCGGCGCGGGCGAGCCGGCCTGGGCGGTGGGCGGCACCTATCAGGTGGTCCGTGTCATCCGCTTCGCCACCCGGCTCTGGGACGCCGACCCGCTCCCCGTCCAGGAGCGGGTGATGGGGCGCCGCCGCGACGGCGCGTGGCTGGACGGCACGGCCCCCACCGGCCGCCCGGCCTTCGCGGACGACCCCGACGGCCGGATCACCCCCCTGGACGCCCACACCCGCCGCGCCAACCCCGGCACGCCCGGCGTTCCCGCGCCCCGCATGCTGCGCCGGGGGTACGCCTACCACGAGGGGCCGGACGCGCAGGGCATGCTGTTCGTCGCCTTCCAGGGCGACATGGAGCGCGGTTTCGCGGGCGTCCAGCGCCGCCTGGCCGGCCAGACCCTCGACCGGTACACGCTCACCATCGGCGGCGGATATTACTTTCTCCCCGATCCGTCCCACGGCGAACCCCACGAATTCCGCTCCGACGACGCCTGACGACCGCGCGATGTCACCGGAATTCCCCATAAATCACCGAAAGGCTCCAGCTCACCACGTCGAGGCGAACTTGCGACGGAGCCGCACGGGGAGCAACGGCGGCGGGCCGAGTGCCGCGCCTTCGTCGACTGCGCCCTCGACGGGTAAGTGACCTTCGACCGGCGCTCCGTCCAGTCGCCCTCGCGCCCGGCGAGCCGTTCGTCGTGCATCACCTCGTCATGATCGAACCTTTCTGACGCCTCGAGTGCGAGGCCCGTAGCGATGCTGACAGGGAGAGGAAGTCGGGGGACAGGGCGACGTCATATCGAGAGGGCCGGCCGGACCGGGTGGTTGGCGCGGATGACGTCCAGCGGGTCGTAGGTCTTCTTGATCTCCCGCAGCCTGCGACGCACCTCCGCGGGCTCGAAGACGAGCCCGGCCCCAAGCCGCTCGGAGAAGTTGCGGTAGGAGGTGGCCGCCCGCCAGGGCGCCAAGGCGGCTGCGAGGGCGTCGAGGGAGGCGTGCACGGCGGCGGCGGAGCCCGCGTCGACCGTGATCCCGCCGGAGAACAGGGCGAAGGCGGCGTCCAGCGAGGACACCGCGCCGCCCTCGCGCGCGCCCGGGGCGAGCGCGCCGCCGAGGATATTCCTCCGCCAGTCGAAGGAGTTGCGGCGTCATGTCAAGTAGATGAGATAGAACCGACGTTATAGCAAGGGCAATGGATAGGCCCGTGAGGCTAATCATGTCCGGCATGGCCGGGTTGATGCGCCTCGCGGGCCTTCTCGCGACACAAGCGGGAGCATGGTCAGATGGATAACGACGATTCGGCCGTGGCGGCGGATGACGTGTGGGAGTTGCTCAACGAGGCCACCTGCGTCACGTGGGTTCGCGGGGCCGAAACCGAGGACGTCGTTCGGGCCTTCAACGGCGAGCCCGCCGACGCAGCCCAAGGCCAGGTCACCAGTGTCGGCAACCATCTCGCGCTCCGGTCGGCCGAAGAGCCAGAACCGGTGGTCCTGCTGCGCAGGCAAGGCGAATGGATCATCGTGCTGGAACCGGACAGCACCATCGGCGCGCGCGATGACGTCCTGCTCGAGGCCTGCGGTTCCGGGGAGGGGCTCAACCTGACCTGGTGCGTCAACGCGAGCCTCTCCTACGCCACCGATTCGGCGATCGCCGTGACCTTCGACCCCGCCAGCATGGGTGACGACCGCCAGGGTCTCGACGACGCTCGCCGATGGAGCAGGTCCCTGGGGATCGATGACGGAGACTGGCGCACTTCATGGAAGGCCACAGCCTTCGCCCTCGCCGAGGCGGTCACCGGCATCGAGACCGACGACACCTGGACGGACCCGGTGTGGACGCCCATCCGGATACGCCCGTCCCGTCCTGCGCCTCAAGGCACCGTCCGGCTGCCGTACGCGGACATGCGGGAACTCCTGGCCCGGGCACCACAGATCCGCGACATCGTCGACCACCCCGGGCCAGAGCAGGTGCCCAGGATGCTGCGGATGTTCATCACCATCGGCCTGTCCACCGCAGACGTGCGCACTCCCCTCACCGAGGCAGCCTTGGCCGCCATCGATGCCAGACCGCCGGAAGCGGAGATCGAGCTCCTTGTTCAGCGGCTGTGGACCCTGTCCAACGAGTACGACCGCCAGATCGGCACAGCCGGTACGCAAGCACAGGTGGACGACCTGCACCGCAAGCGCAACGCGCTGTCGGCCGCCATTATCGCGCTGGGTCCCGACCCCCTGGATGCCTTCCCCCAAGTGGCCAGCCTCACCTGGGGCCTCGGGCTACGCCGGGACAACGACGATTATCTGAGTCTCGAAGTATTGAACATCTGCTACAGGCACATTGTCTCTACCTGAACCTGCGCCTGCGTGCGGGTCAGGGACTCGGCACTGAGCCTTTCGTGCGCGCAGCAGGGCAGGAGGCGGCCTGAGCGGGTTGCCAGGCGCTCGGATGGCCCACAATCCCTGTTTGACCTGGGGAAACACGTTTAAGATCATCCTGCGTATATCCCGTGATCACGGCCCTGCGGCTGCATGCAGGCGCCGTCTGCTGCCTACCAAGGCCGCAAAACGAAAGGGTGTAGCTCGTTCTCGGGGCGTTCACGAATGGGCCCCACCTGCAGCGGAGGGAGTACTACCTTGATCGCTTCCCGCATAGAGATTGATCGTTTCCACACTTAGAGGGCTCTGTCCCGTAATCGGTGGTGGCGATGAGTGATCACTGCCAGGCTGGGGCGTGCTAAAGATCGACGATCTTACGCGTGTAGTATTTGCGGGGCTGTCTGCCCTGGTCATCGAGGGTGTAAAGGACGAGGACGACCTCATTCGGGTCATGGCCCGTACTCGCGACGAGCCGGTACCGTGCCCGGTGTGCAGGGCGCTGACCGGTCGGGTGCACGGCTACTGCAGCCGGACGGTCACGGATATCCCCGTCGATGGGCGGCGGGTCGTGGTCTCGGTACAGGTACGGCGTCTGGTCTGCCGGGCACGGGGCTGCCCTCGGCAGACGTTCCGTGAGCAGGTACCCGGGCTGCTCGAGCGCTACCAGCGTCGAACAAGCAGGCTCACCGGCCAACTGGGCGCAGTGGTCAAAGAGCCGGCCGGCCGGGCGGGTGCTCGGCTCTCGGCGGTCCTCGCCGTCGCGGTCTCAAGGTCCACGGCACTGCGACTGCTCATGCGGCTGCCGCTGCCACCGCTGCGGATCCCGCGAGTGCTGGGTGTCGATGATTTCGCTCTCAAGCGCCGCCACCGCTATGCCACCATCCTCATCGACGCCGAGACCGGCAAGCGGATCGACGTGCTGCCCGGCCGTGGTACCGAAGTCCTGGAAACCTGGCTGCGATCCCACCCCGGGATAGAGATCGTCTGCCGCGACGGGTCGGGCGCCTACGGCGAGGCGATTCGACGTGCCCTGCCGGATGCAGTGCAGGTCTGTGACCGGTGGCACCTCTGGAAGAACCTCTGCGACAAGACCCTCGCCGAGATTCGTTCCCACAGCGCCTGCTGGGCCACGGTCAACCCGTCCCGGCCCGCCGGCGTCCGCGAACAGACCACCCGCGAGCGTTGGCGGTTCCGCGAGATCAAAGAGCTCGGCTATGCCGGCAGCCTCAACCTGCTCTACCGCTACATCACCCAAGGCCGAGCCGAAGGAGAGCGGCCCGTCATCACCCCGCGTTGCCTGGCCCGTCTCCTGCTCACCCACCCCGACCGGCTGCGTGATAGCGACACCCGGCTGTTGCAGGAGCTCACGGCCGCCTGCCCCGAACTGACCGCACTCGCCCAGCATGTCCGCAGCTTCGCCGAACTCCTCACCCCAGCCGAAGACAACGACACCAAGCTCACCGCCTGGATCACCACCATCCGAACCGCTGACCTGCCCCACCTGCACGGCTTCGCCAACGGCCTCGAACTCGACCGCGACGCCGTGAACGCCGCCCTCACCCTCCCGCACCACAACGGCCGAACCGAAGGCGTCAATACCCGCACGAAGAGGATCATGCGACAGATGCACGGACGCGCCGGGTTCGACCTTCTGCGCCACCGCATCCTGCTGCAATGAAGATCACTCAAAGCCACCACCGATTACGGGACAGAGCCCTTAGAAGTGTGATACCCCCCTCGCTCAGTCCGCCGGTGAATCGAAAGGGGGAGAGAGGGAGACGAGACAGGAGGTGGGAGAGGTCGCGGTCACCAGATCACCTCTTGAGAAGGCCCCGGATTCGGTGCTCGCATCCAGCCGTAGCCCTTCTTGGCCTCGGCGGACGGTTTGGCCAGCACCAGCCAGTCGCACTCGGTCACCACCTGGCCGGGCCGACCTCCCTGGTCCCGGACCCGGAAGTAGGGGTCGAAGACGTCCGGCTCCTTGGGGCGGGGGTTGTAGGAGATGCAGGTCAGGCCGCGCAGGGACGGTGAGGAGTTCACCGCCTGGACGTGACCGCGTACCCAGGCGTGGACGGTGCGCTGTCCGATCCTCTTGACCCGGCGATGCCCGGCCTCGGAGACGATGAGCTTCGCGCGGGTGACCGTCACGTCGTCCAGGTGGGCGATGACGCGGCCCTTGTGCGAGCCGGCGAGCGCGGTCACGCTCCACAGGTGCGTGCGGAGGTTGAAGTGGATCTGGAAGTAGCCGCCGAGGAGATCTGGCGGGTCCATCAGTTCTTCCATGCGATCTCCCCGCGTAGGTGGGCGGAGAGATCGAAGTCGCAGGACCAGCACGAGTCGTCGTCGCAGAAGCGGGCCTCGATGATGATGCCCCCACCGCGTTTGCCCGCGCTGATAGTGATGGTGTTGTGCCCGTGGATGTGGAAGGTGACTTCGGGAGTGAGACCGCGCAGGTCGGTATGGCTCATGTGGGTACTCCTGGGCGGGTCAATGGTCGAGGGGTGGAATGGTGAGGGTTGAGTGATTGCGCCACCAGCGGGCGATGCGGGGTTGCATGGGCTCGGGCGGCAGGATCTCCAGGTCTGCGGTGGGTGAGCCCGGCAGGGGGCGGAGCTGGATCGCGAGGGTGCGCGTGCGTGCGGGTGTAAGCCGGTGGTAGCGGTAGATCCAGGTGGTATCGAAGGCGCGGCTGGTCGCGAGGATCCGGGCGGGACCGGGTGACGGCGTGGCCAGGTGTGTCCAGTGCTCGTCCAGGAGTTGCAGGAGGAGACCGCGTAGCAGGTTCACTGCGGTCATTGACACCTCCGGGGGGAATCCCCGCGTGCACAGCTCGGGGAGACCGAAGCGGCTCAGCCCCCATGTCTCGGCTTTCAACGTCTCGCCGGTGCTGTCGTCCTGGGTGAGGAAGACAGTCACCCAGTGGTCGGCGGCGTGGAAGACCTCGCCCTCCTGGTCGAGGCGGTGGGCGTCGGGCACGATGTGGTGCGCCGCCATATCGGCCAGCACTCCGCGGGTATTGGCGGCCAGTACGCGGGCGATCATGCGAGACAGCTGGGCGGTCCGTGGCTGCTGCCCGGCGGGCGCCGCCACGGTGATGATCTGGTGGAAGCGGGCGGCGGTCAGTCTGGAGCTGATCGTCGGGGCCGGCGAGGTCGGCCAGTTCCTCACGCCAACCGGACTCGGCCGCGGGCACCGTCTCCAGCTCCACCTTCGAAGAGCGCAGCAGGGCGAGCGCGTCGGCGGCGAGCGGGTGGCCTTCGGCGTGGAGGCGTATGAGCTGGCCGGCGACCAGGTGGGCGGGCCGGCTGAGGTTCAGGTCGGTCGCGACCACGAAGTGGCTGCG
>NZ_JBFBCI010000015.1:0-134037 GCF_040683095.1 Sphaerisporangium sp. NPDC051017 | reverse complement strand
TCTAGTCAATCCAGATCATGCCAGGTCAGAGCGGCACCTTTTGTCGTTTGTGACGCTAGGTGACGTTCACCGGCGTGCCGGTGAATTCATCAGGCTGAAGGTCGCCTTGATCGACGTGTCCGCTGATACGCCCGTAGCGTCCGTGGCGGGCGTGGTGCTCACCACGGTTGGCGGAATGGTATCGGCCGGGTCGCCCTCTTCAACGGTATCGCCGTCCCACGACTCCTCGCCAGCCTCCCCATCGAATGGTTCCAACTCCTCCGGTGTGATCTCGACCAGATGGTTTGGACGTGCGGTGAGAGCCAGCTCGTCCTTCTGACTCATGGCGGGCAGGTCGGGAATCTCACCCGGCGTGTCGACCCGCATGGCTAAGGCTTCCTCGTACGTTGGTGGGACCAGCCGCTTCGGCCCCTCGTACGAGTAGACGATCACCTCCGGCTCTTCGTACTTAACGAAGAGGTACGGGGGGTGGCCATCGAAGTCGGTGTAGTTGGCCGAGCGGAACTCGCGCCAGTTGATGACCCCGCCCTCGTAGAGAGCGCCCATCCGCAGGCCGTAGTTGGGCTGGCCGTTGGCCCAGTCCCGGACGATGCCTTCGATTGAGTAGTACACATCTTGAGCGCCCAGGCTGCCGGAGCAGTGATCGCCGACGGCGCTGCCCTTGATCCCCTGGCCGCTGGTTGTCACCGTGGGCTGGTTGCTCCAGCTCAGCGAGTTGACCGACCAGTTGCTGGTGATACGGCGCACGACAATGTCGCCCTGGTCATCCCCGCACGCGTGGGAGCGGTAGTTCCATGGCCGCAGATCGGCGTTGAGGATTGGCCGGCCCATGAACGGAGCGCCAGTCAGGTCGAAGCGCAGGTAGCTGCGCCAGATTGTGCTCGGGTCGTTGGTGGGGCCGTTGGAGATGGCGTTGCCGCCGTTGCCGACCAGCAGCTTGAACATGCCCTGATGGGGGCCGCCGGTGTTCCACGTCTTGTTGTTGATGAACGTGTCGTCGGGATAGCCGGCGCCGAACCAGTCCGAGCCCGCTGCCGCCAGCGTCACCGGGTAAGCGACCTGCGGGTCGGCGAGGAATCCCGCATCCGGAGACAGCACCACAGTCGGCCCATTGGACTTCTCCTCAACAGAGGTGGTAGCCACACCAAGACGACCAGAGCCGGGAACTTCCGCCGCCGTGGCGTCCAGCATCCGCACCGAGGCCAGAACGGTCACCGGCTTGTCACCCGCCAGCACAGCCGCCTTGCCCGTGGAGGTCTTTCCGTAGTCCATCCCCGTGGGGAGATCGACGGAGATCGGCAGCTTCAGCTGTTTGGTGGGCCGTTCCCGGATCACGATCTCCTGGTGGAAGCCGGTCGGGGTCACGGTGACCACCAGGTCGACGCCGCGGCCGTAGGCGGATTCATACACCGCCTTGTTGCCCGACAGCTTCGGGGTGGGCAGTTCGCCCGGCGCCGAGATCTTCACCTCTCCGGCCCTCCCCTTCTCGGCGCCCAGAGCTTCCCCCTTGGCGGTCAGCAAGGTGATGTCACCGCCGTCGGACAGGCTGATGTCCAGCTTGGCCACCCGGGGCTTGACGGCCCCGTTCTCCGCGACCAGCGTCGTGTCGATCCCTTTCCAGGCACCGTCTCGTTTGACGCGGACGGGCTGGCTGTAGACGTAGGTACCCAGGGTTTCACCGCCGGGGTTGGCGACGGTAGTGGAGTTCTCGGTGCGGAGGCTCTCGATTTCAATCGGCTTGTTCTGCCGTTTCGCCTCCTGCTTGGCGGTCTCCACCGGGTCCGGGATGGTAGTCGCCTTCGTTTCGAGAGTAGTGGATTTAGGGGTGGGATCGGCGATAGCAAGGGTTGCCATCACGGTGGCGGCTAGCCCGAATGCGGCTACCAGAGAGGTACGGCGGTAGATGCGTCCTAACATGCCGGGCATTGGTCGGTGTGTGTTCACTCCGACCTTTCTCGATTTAGCTGAACATGCCGGGTGATCTTCACACAAGATTGACATAGAGTCAACAATATTTAGAGTCTGCGGCCGTGCACTCAACGTGACCGCCCGCGTTGAGGGGGCCTGACTATTCACGCCCCTTCTTCGCGTACGGCTTGCGTGATGGTATATGCATGATCTCGTGCATGGGATGATCTTTGGGTGACATCGACCGAGGGTAAGCGGTCGTCGTACGGCGAGCTCGTGGCCTTGGTTGGAGCGTTGACCGCGCGACTGGACGCGCTGGAGGCGGAGAACAGCCGGCTCAAGTCGGAAATCGCCGCGAGCTGCGCGTGGAGAACGCTGCGCTTGCGCAGGAGAATGCCGAACCGCGGCGGCAGTTGGGGCGAAACTCGCGCAACTCTTCCCAGCCTTCGTCGGCCGATGGCCTGGCCAAGCCGCCACCGCGGTCGATGCAGGGCATGAGCGGTCACCGGCCGGGAAGCAGCCGGACGCGTCGGGAAGTGCGCTGATGCAGGTCGCGGAGCCGGTACGGCGTGTGTCTCATGTCCCGGCCGCGTGTGGCGGGTGTGGTGGCGCTTGGCCAATGCCTTTCCGGCGGGCCCGCCGGTGACCCGGCAGGTCTTCGACATTCCCAGATAGGCGTCGAGGTCACCACGCTTGAACTGCATGCCTTGGCCTGCGCGGGATGTGGGACGGTCACGCGGGCTCAGGCGCCGACGTTCGCCACGGCTCCGGCGGTCTATGGGCCGCGGGTCAGCGCCATGACCGCCTACCTGCCCGGCAGAACTTAGTGGGGGCAGCCATAGCCCTTGTCGTCGTGGAGCTTGCCGGGCCTGCGGCGGCGTGGCCCGCGGCGGGAGCGGATCGGCGGGATGCCCCCCGCCCTCTGTGTCCGAGCTGTCAACCGCCGAGTGCGTGTCGCCGCTGGTGGCCAAGTCGAGGTCCCCACGTCTTCGTAGTTGACTACTTCTTGGTGAGGCGTCCGCCTGTCCGGGTTCGTGCCTGTTTCATGCGGAAGGACTCACCCTCGGTGACTACGACGACGCTGTGGTGCAGGAGCCGGTCCAGCAGGCTGACGGCGTGGTGTGTTGGGCAGGAAGCGGCCCCACTGGTCGAAGGGCCAGTGCGAGCCGATGCTGAGCGCGCGGCGTTCGTAGGCGGCGGCCACGGACACGAGCTGTACAGCTCTATGAAATCCCAACGGAGGAAGGAGCTGAGGTTAGGCCGAGACACCTCCCCCAACGATATCAGATCGCTCGGTGGATTGCCATGCGTAGACGCTGGAGGCATCACGCTATCCCGGCTGACTCTCGCGGGACGGGCGCGCGCGTCCGGGGAGCGGGAGGGGCCGGGGACCCTCGCTGGGGGTTCGGGAGCTCGCCCTCGATAAACACAGTCCGGGCAGCCTTTGCGCGGAGCGCAGCTTCTGCCCGGACCATGCCTTACGCCATTAACGCCCAGACGATGCCTTACGTCGCAACGCTCATCGGGTTACCAGGGGGACCGTTCTGCGGACGCTGCCGCAGACGCCGTCGCTGGCCGTGGCCGCCGCTACTCGTTCGGCGGACGGTGTGCCGTACCCCGTCGTGCGCTGCCGCAGGGGGCGGCCGGTCGGTTCGACCATCGCGGCTATCTGGCTGATCGTCTTGTAGGAGCCGTTCTCCGAGCCCGCCATGCGGCTGATCGTCTCCTCCATCAGCGTGCCGCCGAGGTCGTTGACGCCGCCGGACAGCACGGCGCGGCACAACTCGTCCTGGAGCTTGACCCAGGAGCACTGGATGTTGGAGATCGCGCCGTGCAGCATGATGCGGGCCAGGGCGTGGACTGCGCGGTTCTCGCGGGCGGTGGGGCCGGGGCGCGCGACGCCCGCCAGGTAGATCGGGGCGCTGTGGTGGACGAACGGCAGCAGCACGAACTCCGAGAAGCCGCCGGTCTCCTCCTGGATGCGGCGGATCAGCCGGATGTGCGCCACCCAGTGCGCGGGCGTGTCCACGTGGCCGTACATCATCGTCGAGGTGGTCGGGATGCCGGCGCGGTGCGCGGTGGTGATCACCTCGATCCACTCGCGGGTGGGCAGCTTGCCCTTGGTGAGCACCCACCGCACGTCGTCGTCGAGGATCTCCGCCGCCGTGCCCGGCAGCGAGTCGACCCCGGCTTCCTTGGCGGCCAGCAGCCAGTCCTCGATGGACATGTTCGTCCGGCTCGCGCCGTTGACGACCTCCATGGGCGAGAAGGCGTGGACGTGCATGTCCGGGCAGCGTTCCTTCACCGCGCGCGCGATGTCGAAGTACGCGGTGCCGGGGAGGTCGGGGTGGATGCCGCCCTGCATGCACACCTCGGTCGCCCCTGCGGCCCACGCCTCGGCGGCGCGGTCGGCGACCTGCTCCAGCGAGAGGGTGAAGGCGTCGGCGTCGGTGCGCCGCTGCGCGAAGGCGCAGAAACGGCAGCCGGTGTAGCAGACGTTGGTGAAGTTGATGTTGCGGTTCACGACGTAGGTGACGTCATCGCCCACGGCCTCCCTGCGCAGGTCGTCGGCGACCCGGCAGAGTTCCTCCAGGTCGGCGCCGTCGGCGGACAGCAGCGTGAGCGCCTGGTCGTCGGTGAGCCCGGCCGGGTCGGAGGCGGCGCGGCGCAAGGCCTCACGCATGTCCGCACCGATCCGAGCGCCGGTCCCAGTGCCGGTCCCAGTGCCGGTCCCAGCGCCGATCCCAGGGCCGATCGCCGTGGCCGGGGCGGCGGGCATGCGGTCGCGCAGGGCGTCCCAGTCGCCGTACACGTTGTCGAAGTCGTCGCGCCGGTCGGCCGAGCGGCCGGTGGAGTCGACCTCGACGTGCAGGTCCGTGCGGCCCGAGGAGGCGAACCCGCCGTCGGGTTCCTGCCACGGCCGCCCCACCGGGAGGACGTCGCGGGCGAGGCCGGTCTCCGGGTCGGCGAGGGCGTCGACGTGCGCGCGCAGGCGCGGGTCCAGCCAGGGCTCGCCCGCGCGGACGTACTCGGGGTAGATGGTCAGGCGTTCTTTGAGCGTGAACCCGGCGGCGGCGGTGCGCGCGGCGAGCTCGTCGATCTGGGGCCAGGGCCGTTCGGGGTTGACGTGGTCGGGCGTGAGCGGCGAGACCCCGCCCCAGTCGTCGATGCCGGCCCGGATCATCAGCGCGTACTCGTCGCCGATGAGGTTCGGCGGGGCCTGGACGCGTGCCTTGGCGCCGAGTACGAGCCGGGTCACCGCGATCGTGGCGGCGAGCTCCTGGAGGTCGGCGTCGGGCATGCCGCGCATCGCCGTGTCGGGTTTGGCGCGGAAGTTCTGGACGATGACCTCCTGGACGGCCCCGTACTCGCGGGCGACCCTGCGGATCGCGAAGATCGACTCGGCGCGGTCGGTGACGGTCTCGCCGATGCCGATGAGGATGCCGGTCGTGAACGGCACGTTGGAGCGGCCGGCGTCCTCCAGGACACGTAGCCGCACGGCCGGGTCCTTGTCGGGCGAGCCGTAGTGGGCCTGGCCCTTCTCCTCGAACAGCCGCCGGGAGGTGGTCTCCAGCATCATGCCCATGGACGGGGCGACCGGCTTGAGCCGCTGGAGGTCACGCCAGGTCATGACGCCGGGGTTGAGGTGCGGGAGCAGTCCGGTCTCCTCCAGCACGCGGATCGCCATGGCGCGGACGTAGGAGAGCGTGTCGTCGTACCCGTGGGCGTCCAGCCACTCCTTGGCCTGGTGCCAGCGGTCCTCGGGGCGGTCGCCGAGCGTGAACAGCGCCTCCTTGCACCCGAGCGCGGCGCCCTGGCGGGCGATCTGCAGCACTTCGTCCGGGCCGAGGAAGGCGGCGGGGAGCTTGCCGGGGGCGGTGGCGAACGTGCAGTAGCCGCAGCGGTCGCGGCAGAGCCTGGTGAGGGGGATGAAGACCTTGCGGCTGTAGGTGACGACGCCCTGTCGTCCGGCCGCGGCCAGCCCGGCGTCCCTGACGCGACCGGCGTATTCGAGGAGCCGCTCCAGGTCGGCGCCCCGGGCGTGCAACAGAACCGTGGCCTCCGTCACGTCGAGCGCCTTGCCGTCTCTGGCCCTGGCCAGCGCCCGCCGGATCGCGGCGTCTGTGGGGTTCACGTCCATGAAGGCACATTACGGAACGGCGCTTCCCATTCCCGTGACCGGGTCCGCAGAACACCCTCTGGTTAAGTATCGCTTAAGAGTATCGGTCAGGAAGTCTCGATGGACGTAAATACATGCATGCGAACACACTTGAAGGGTCCCCACGAAGCCCGTGCAAGGAGCCCCCGATGTCCTGGTTGATCCTGGCCTTCATCGTCGCCGCCGCCGTCCTCGCCCCGTTCTTCGGCGCCGACAGCCGCGACGGGCGCGACTGGAAGCCCGCCTCCGGCGACGACCCTGACGCCCACCGGTTACGCGAGCTCAGAACGAGCGATAGTCCCGTGCGGACATCCTCGGCCCGCGTGCCGGTGGTCTCCGCCCGCCGAGTTCGAGCAGGCGGGTGACCCTGTGGCGCTGCCCGCGGTACGGGGCCAGCAGTTCCAGCATCCCGGCGTCGTCGGTCTTCCGGCCGGTGAGCGACCACCCGACCAGCGAGGGCAGGTGGTAGTCACCGACCGAGACCGCGTCGGGGTCGCCGTGGGCCCGCTGCCGCGTCTCGGCCGACGTCCATACCCCGACGCCCGGCAACGCCCGTAGCAGGCGGTCCACCTCCGCGGGCGCCGCCGCCTCCAGCTTTCCCGCGTGCGAAGCCGCGTTGACGATCGTCCGCGCCCGCACCGCCTCCGCCCCCGCGCGATGCCAGTCCCACGACGGGATCCTCCGCCAGACCTCCGGCTCCGGGAACACGCGCATCCCGGACGGCGCCGGCCCCGGAGCGGGCTCGCCGTACGCGCGCAGCAGCCACCGCCACGCCCGCCACGCCTCCCGGCCGACGACCTTCTGCTCCAGCACGGCGGGCACCAGCGCCTCGAACACCCGCGAGGTGATGCTCAGGCGCAGGCCGGAGTACCGGGAGGCCAGCTCCCTGATCAGCGCGTGGCCGCCGAACTCCAGCCGCTCCATCAGCGCGCGGAAGTCGGCCACCGGGTCGTCGGCGCCGAGCAGCCGGGGCAGCGTCTCCAGCATCCAGAGCCCGCCCGGCCCCCACGCCCGCCCCACGACCTCGGCGGCCCGCGCGTCCACGAAGACCCGCAGCGTGCCCGGCCCCTCGGGGGTGCGGGACGTGCGCCAGATCGCACCGTCCGGCGCGGCCTGCCACGCCGGGTCGCCGGGCCCGCGGCGATGCGGCGCCATCGTCAGCCGCACATCGAGGGGCGCGCCGGGCCGCCACCTGCGCTCTCGCACGACGTCAAGGGTATTGCCGCCGGACCCGCCCGCGCGTACCGGGCGGGCACGGCACGGTCAGGCGTCAGGCGTCGCTGGAGAACCGCACGGCCCAGGGCGGCAGCGTGACGCCCGGCCAGACGCGGGCACCGGCCAGCAGTTCGTTGCCCGCGCCGATCACCGCCCGGTCGCCGATCACCGCGTCGCGCAGCACGGCCCCCGACGCGACCCGCGCGCCCGCGCCGACCACGGAGTCGGCCACCGTGGCGCCGGACTCGATCACGCAGTCGGCGTCCAGCACGCTGCCCCGCACCTGGGCGTCGGCCTCGACGACCGCGCGCGGCCCGACGACCGTGCCGGCGGAGATCTTGGCCCTCGGCGAGACCCGGGCCTCCGGCAGCGCCAGGAACTCGCCGCACGGCCCCGGCAGCGCGCCTGAGGGCATGCGGCCCAGCACCAGGTCGCAGGAGCCCTGCACGAACGCCGCGGGGGTGCCCACGTCCAGCCAGTACGACCGGTCGGCGTACCCGAGCACCAGCTCGCCCGCGGCGATCATGCCGGGGAAGATCTCGCGCTCGACCGACACCACCTGGCCCGCCGGGATCGCGTCGATCGCCGACCTCGTGAAGACGTAGCACCCGGCGTTGACGCGGTTGGTCACCGGGTTCGGGGTCTTCTCCAGAAACGCGGTCACCCGCCCCTGCCCGTCGGTCGGCACGCAGCCGAAACGCGTGGGGTCGTCCACCTCGGTGAGATGGAGCGTCAGCGCCGCGCCGCGCGAGACGTGCAGCCCGACCTGCTCGGTGATGTCGTGCCCCGACAGGATGTCGCCGTTGAGCACCAGCACCGGCGCGTCCGGCCCGCAGGTGAGCGCCTCGGCCGCGTTGCGGATCGCGCCGCCCGTGCCGAGCGGCGTCTCCTCGGTCATGTACTCCAGCGCCAGCCCGAACGCCGACCCGTCTCCGAACGCCTCGGCGAACATCGACGCGCGGTACGACGTGGCGAAGACGATGCGCCGCACGCCGAACGACCTGGCCCGGGCGAGCTGATGCGCCAGGAACGGGACTCCGGCCGTCGGCAGCAACGGTTTGGGGGTGTTCAGCGTCAGCGGGCGCAGACGGGTGCCCTGCCCGCCCACGAGGAGGATCGCCTCCAGGTCCGCCGCTTCCGGCGAGTAGCTCTCCGTCACAACCGTGAGGCTAGCTCACTGATCGGCCGCTCGTTCATACGTGGCCAAATGAGCTTCGGCCGAAGCCTCCCACGTGAACTCCCTCGATCGGGCGATTCCGGCCGCGGCCAAGGCGTCGCGGCGCTCCTTCGACTCCAGGAGCACCCTGAGGGCGTCCCTGATGCTCTCGGCGTCCGGCTCGGTGTAGGCGACGGCCTCGCCGCCGACCTCGGGCAGCGAGGTGCGGTGGGTGGTCAGCACGGGGGCGCCGCAGGCCATCGCCTCCAGGACCGGCAGGCCGAACCCCTCGCCGCGCGACGGGAAGGCCACCACGACCGCGCCGCCGAGGAAACCCGGCAGGTCGGCGAACGACAGGTAGCCGGGACGGACGACACGCACCGTCACGGGCAGCTCGCTGATCGCGGCGTCGACCTCGTCGCTCCACCCGGCGCCGCTGGCCAGCACCAGCGTGGGCGGCGAGGGAAGGTCGCGCACCGCCTGGCCGAAGCCGCGCACCAGGTTCGGAACGTTCTTACGGGGCTCGAAGGCGCCGAGGAACGCGACGTACGGGCGTCCGTGCAGCCCGAGCCGGCCCACGGCCCGCGCGACCTCCTGCTCGGACGGCTCGTGGAACAGGCCGCAGTCCACCCCGTGGTAGGCGACGTCGACGCGCGTGGAGTCGGCCGCCAGCAGCCGCACGAGCTCGTCGCGGGTGGCCTTGGACGGCACCACCACGCGTGCGCAGTCGCGCACCGCCGTGCGCGTGGCGGCCCGGAAGAACGACGCCTTCAGGTCGCCTTGGAGCTCGGGCTCGGTGAACCAGGTCACGTCGTGCACGGTCGCCACGGTGGGCAGGCCCGAGTGCAGCGGGATCGAGTAGTACGGCGCGTGGATGACCTGGGCCGCGACCTTGCGCGCGAGCACCGGGATGCCTGTCTGCTCCCAGACGAGCCGCGCGCTGCGGCTCGCGATCGCCGGAGGCCCCGAGAGGATGCGCGCGCCGGGCGCGATCTTGCCGTAGCGGTCGGCGTCTGCGCGCTGGCAGACGACCGCGAGATCGGCGCCCGCGCGGTCGAGGGCGCCGACGAGACCGTCCACATAGCGGACCAGACCCCCGCGGTCGGCGGGGACCGCGGTGGCGTCGACGAGCACACGGGGCGTCACGAGCCGCGCTCCTTTCCGGTCACCGGTTCACTCTATTGCGAGGCTCCCCCGTTTCGTGAGCGATATCACCGCTCATTTCCCCACTCGCAACCCCCGGTACGACCCCGAACCCCTTTCATCTCCCAACCATGTATCACCCGTTAACCGTGGGGACGGTTAACGCCCGTCCACCGGCCACGACGACCTCGCTCCACAGGCTCGGCAGGCCATCCCCGCGGCCGGCCCGGCGCACCGCGCGTCCGCGCAGGCGGATCCCCCTGTTTTCGGAACAGCCCAACGGGAACGCACCGTAGAAGGGCATGCCTGGATCTTCACGAAGAATCCTCGCGATGGAGCAGACTTAGCAAATACTTAACACCTATTTCGTTACATCGAGCTCGCCTTGGCGCGATTCCCGTCGGGCGGCGTCGCGCTCGGCTTTCTCCCCGCCGCCGGGCCCGGCCCGTGAGGGCGGTCAGTCCCCTCGGGTGGCCGCCGGGACGGGTTCGGCGCGGCGGGCCGCGGCGCCCGCCGTGGCGGCGCAGACCAGGTCACCGGCCGAGACGACCAGACGGGAGCACAGGGCGGCCGCGATGGCCGTCCCGCCGTCCAGGACGGGCGCCAGGGCGGCCACCATCGCCACCTCGCGAACGCCCGCGCCCGCCGGGGCGATCACCACGATGAACCCGAGGCACCAGGCGAGGGCGAACGCGCCCGCGGACAGCGCGAGCGCGCGCCCCCCGGTGGCGCCGAGGCCCGCGACGATCAGCGCGAGGTGGGCGCCGTACGCGGCCCAGCCCGCGAACGCCCATCCGGCCGAGGTCAGCAGGCCCCGCCGGGTCGGCGGGCGTTCCAGCGGCGGGCGTTTGAGCAGCTTGAGGCCGAAGGCGAGGGCGGTGTTGACCACCTTGGGATGGAGCCCGGCGACCAGGACGGGGAGCAGCAGGAGCAGCCAGGCGTACTGGGACACCGACGCGCCCGCGAACGCGGGGAGGGTCAGCAGGGCCACCAGGAGGCCGGTCGCCAGGTAGATCGGATATGTCAGAAAAAAGGCGGCGGCGCTGCGGGGGCGCGGAACGCCGAGGTCCTTGCCCATCTCCATCTGCGCCAGCACCGGCCACAGCGACCCCGGGATGTACTTGCCGAGCTGCCCGACGAAGAACACCTTCGCCGCGTCCGTGAACCGCAGCGGGGACCCGAGGTCCGCGAGGAGCGCCCGCCACATCAGCATGCCGGACACCAGCGCCGCCAGCACCGCCACGAGCGAGCACCCCAGCAGCGGCCACGACAGGCCGGAGAACGCGTCCGCGACCCGCGACCACTGCCCGGCGATCGCCCACGCGCCGAACCCCAGCGCGACCAGCAGGAACGCGAGCCTGAGAAGCTTCTTCCCCGTCATCGGCGCGCGCCGCTCATCGGGTGGCGACCCGCTGGGGCGGCTGCGGGAGCGCGGAGCCGAGCGGCCGGCGGGGCGTCTTGGACGCCACCCACAGGTAGGTCGGGACGACGGGCAGCAGCCCGCGCAGCGCGGCGCGGGGCGTACGGGCCAGCGTGGCCTGGGCGGCGCGGCCCACGGCCCCGGGGAACAGTTCGGCGCCCGCGAACCGCCGCGGCGAGGCGAGCACGGGCAGGGAGTAGTCCCAGACATGGAAGCCGGCCAGCATGCGCCGCAGGCCGCCCCGGGTGCGGAAACGCTCGTAGTAGTGGTCGGCCCGGCCGGACGCGCGGACGTACCGGTCGGCCAGCGACGGCGGCAGGTAGGACAGGAACGGCAGCTTGTAGTGCGGCTCCATCACCCCGAGCCGGTTGCCGAGGCCGAGGTAGAGCACGCCGTCGTCGGCGAGCACCCGGCGCATCTCCTTCACCACGGCGTCCGGGTTCACCACGTGCTCGTAGATGTGGTTGAACACCAGGACGTCCATCGACCCGTCGCGGAAGGGCAGCGCGGTGCCGTCGGCGCAGACGAAATCGACGCGCTCGCCGAACCGCTCGGCCGCCTTGCGCAGGCCCGGGACGTCGATGTCCACCCCGAACGCCCGCCTCGCGCCGGCCGAGGCCAGCTCGTCGGCGATGAACCCGGCCGAGCAGCCGATGTCGGCGACCGTCAGCCCGTCCAGGACCGCGCCGCCGTCGTCCTTGGCCTCGCGCCCCAGGAAGTGCGCCAGCACGGCGATGATCTTCGCGGCCTTGCGCCGCCGCTTCGCCTCGTCCAGCATCGCGGCCTGGAACTCGGAGTACTCGAGCTGCGCGACTCGTTCCCTACCCACCCGGACAAGCGTAGTAGACAGTGCCCGTGGCGCTCTCTCCGTTCGCGGCCTATGGCGCCGTCTCCGTTCGCGCGTGCGAGGGCGCGCCGGAGATCAGAGCCTTCGTGTACGTCGCCCAGTACGGCTCGGGGTCGACGGACTTGACATTGCCGCGGAGGCGTTCGGGTTCGCCGTCCGCGTAGAAGCGGGTGATCGCCTCGGTGAGGGCGTCCGCGGAGCCCGGCTCCACGACCAGGCCGTCCACGCCGTCGGTGACGTGGTCGGCGAGGGCGCCCACACGGGTGACGATCGCCGGCAGGCCGTGCTCGTGGGCGAGCCAGACGTTCTGGCTGGCCGTCGCGGAGCGGTAGGGCAGGACGAGGGCGTCCGCCGCGGCGAACAACGCCGGAACGTCCTCGGCGGCGACGTACCCCGGCCGCAGCTCCACGCGGTCGCCGAGCCCGAGCTCCGCGACCAGCGCGCGCGTCTCGTCCAGGCCGCCCCAGAACTCCCCGGCCACGGTCAGCGACACGCCCGGCACCCGGGCCAGGGCGCGCAGCAGCAGGTCGAGCCCCTTGTACGGACGGACCATGCCGAAGAAGAGCAGCCTGCGGCGCACGCCCTCCCCCGCGCGCGCCCCCGCCGTGGCCGGGAGGTGCGGCGGCAGGGCGGCGACGGACACCGGCGCGGGGCCCAGCTCGCGGGCGATCGCCGCCTGCTCGGGCGAGTGCGCCAGCACGCGGTCGGACCGGCGCAGCAGCGCCCTGACCAGCGGCGCGTCGTACGGCTTGCGCTCGTGGGGCAGCACGTTGTGGCAGAGCGCCAGGACCGGGACCGCGCGGCGCAGGCCGTACAGGATGCCGAGGTAGGCGGGCACCTGCACGGGGCTGAGCAGCGTCAGCACGACCAGCCCGGCGTCACGCAGGCGGCGTCCGCACCGCAGCCAGCCGTCGGGCCGCCGCCAGTCGAGGTCGCGCCGGACGTGCGGGAACGGCTCGCCCTCCGGCGCGGAGATCGTCTGCTGCCCGGGGTACAGGAACGAGGGGTACTGCGCGCGCCAGGACTCGATCACGACGTCGTGGCCGCCCGCGGCGAGCCGGTGCGCCAGCTCGGTGGTGTGTTGCGCGCCGCCGCCCTTGTACGGGTAGGTGGGCCCGACGATCGCGATCCGCATGACATCCGCCCCCCCGTCGCCGCGGCCTACTCGCCCCGGGAACGGACGATCAGGTCGGCCAGCAGCGCCAGCGAGCCGATGATCAACCCGGAGAGGAACACCATGACCGTGCTCGCCGGGAAGTAGAACGGGTGCCGGAACATGTCCACGACGCCCTTCACCAGCCCGATCACCACCAGCCAGATCGCGGGCGGCATGAGCACCTTGAGGGGGTTGAAGTACATCACCATCCGCAGCACCTGGAGGATGTAGCGGTAGGCGTCGGAGATGAAGCTGAACTTGGACTTCCCCGCCCGCTTGCTGTACTCGATCGGCATGTAGTGCACGTCGTGCTGGTTGGACAGGAAGGCCAGCGTGATCGTCGTGACGCAGGAGAACCCGGGCGGCAGCAGCCGCAGGTAGGGCAGCGAGACCGACCTCCTGAAGGCGCGCAGGCCGGAGTTCAGGTCGGGGATCTCCTGGCCCGCCAGGCGCTCGGCCACCTTGCGGATGAACCACTTCGCGGGCACCCGGAGGATCTTGTGCGACCCCTGCTCGCTGGTGCGCGCGCCGACGACCTGGTCGATCGCCGGGTCCTTCTCCAGGATCTGCACCAGCTCGGGGATGCGCTCGTTGGGGTAGGTCATGTCGGCGTCGGTCCACACGACGATCTCGCCGCGCGCGTCCTGCGTGCCGATGCGCCGGACGGTGCCCGAGCCGCCGTTGCGGTGGAACGCCACGATGCGCATGTGCGGGAAGAGGGGCGCGGCCTCCTGGAGCCGGGCCAGGGTTCCGTCGGTGGAGTGGTCGTCGACGGCGACCAGCTCGTAGGTGTAGCCGCTCACGTCCATGGCCCCGCAGATGCGTTCGACCTCCGCGATGACGTGGTCCTGCTCGTTGTAACAGGGCAGGACGATCGTCACATAGGGCTTGGCGTCCACGGCGGGTCCAGTCTCAGGCGTCTCGGTCACACTCACGTCGGGCGAGGATACAGTGCCCGGCCGAGGTTGAAATCCACATCTTCCCCATCTGCAGAGTCTTTTCCGTCCGCGGCGGCGCCACTCCGGCCGTCCCGATCTCGCCGGTCGCGGCGGCGAGGAACGTCCTGACCGGCCTGACCATGTGCTTGCCGGGCGCTGCCCGGGTTCCGGCCACGCCATTGCGGGGACTTTTCGCGATTTGCTGTATTTTCGCCCTTTCACGCCGGACCGGAGACGTCGATCATTTCCCGCCGCCGGCCCCGCGCGATCCGCGACAATTGCCACCCAGCGGTCCATCTGCCCTGAAACACCCGGCGGGCGGGCGGTAAAGTTCCCTCAATATATACGCAGCGTAGCTAGGATCTCACTTCGAGTGCAGAACTCCGAGGAGGTCACCCATGTACGCCGCAGCACTGGCCATCGGTCTCGCCACCGCCATCACACCGGCCCCCGCTCCCGGGGCCGACGTCCCCGTCCGCCTGGTGATCAGCAGGGCCCACGTCCACCCGGGCGACGTGCAGAGCTGGTCCCTGAAATGCGCGCCGACGGGCGGCTCCCACCCGGCCGCCGAAAAGGCGTGCGCCATGCTGCGGGCGATCCGCGGCGACCTCGACAAGATCAGGCCCCGGCCCGGCCTCGTCTGCACGACCGAACACGACCCCTACGACGTGCGCATCAGAGGCGTGTACGACGGCAGGCCCGTCGTCTTCGCCCAGCGCTACGCGAACGGCTGCGTGCTCGAAGGCTCAGCCGCCCCGATCGTCCCCCACGACGGGCCTCGGTAGAGGTCCCGATCACGGCCGCCGCCGGTCGGCCGTTCAGGGCGTGGTCATCCACACGACGGCGTTCAGCGACCACGTGCCGTCCGGCGGGCTGACCAGCGAGCGCTCGTCCTGGCGGGTCCGCAGGTTCACCACCTCCTCCGCCGTGCCGTACGGGGCGAGCTGGCGACGCTCGGCGGCGAGCAGGACGGGACGGCGGCCCGCGGCCCGCACGCGGCCGATCAGGCGTTCCACATCGGCGCGCGGCGCGACGTCCCCCTCCTCGACGCGGACCGACGCCGTCGGCACGCCGCACATCCCCCGCACGACCTGCGGAAACCGGTCGGTCGTCACCCGTTCGACGATCAGCACGGCGGCGTCGCGGGGCAGCGCGGCGCACAACCTCTCCACCTGGGCGACCTCCCCCTGCTCCATCGGCGTGAACGCCGTGCCGATCGAGGTGATCGCGGCCGGGACCACCAGCAGCGCCCCGACGGTCACGGACATCGCCGCGCGCGCCCGCGGGCCGTACCCCGCCCACCGTGCCCGGGACGCCGCCCACCGCGCGCCCCACACGGCGAGGACGACCAGGCCCGGGAGCACCACCGGCACCAGGCGGCGGGACGCGAACGGGTGGTCGGGGGTGATGGCGGGCAGCCACAGCGTGGTCACCGTGGTCCAGCCGATGACGGCCAGCGGCAGCACCCAGGCGAACTCGCGGCCCCGCGCCATGCGGCGCACGAGCAGGGCGGCCGCGAACGTGGCGAGCACGACGGCCGGCACGCCGAGGTACCAGATCACCCAGTACAGCGAGTTCTCGTAGTAGAGCCGCGAGGCGTCGCGGGGCAGCCCGTTGACCTGCTGCACCGCCTCGATGAACCCCGCGTTGAGCCTGTCCTCGGGGGTGACGGCCTCGCGGTGGACCGTCTGCAGCCAGGGACGCGCGGCGAACCCGAGCGCGACCAGGACGACCAGCCCGGCGGCCAGCTCCGGCACCCGGGACGCGAGCCGGGGCACCCGCCGGGACGCGAACCAGGCGATGATCCTCGGGCCGAGCAGCGCGCCCGCGGCGGTCAGCAGCAGCACGGCCGCGCAGATGTACAGCAGCGGCACCACCGAGCCGGACAGATAGGACAGGTAGGGGCGGGCAAGGACGAGCGCGGCGGCGAACCCGAGCCCGGCGCCCGCTACCAGCCCGCCGAGCAGCCACGGCCCCATGGGCGCGTACACCGCGGCCCGGCCGCCCGCGCGGCGCATCGCGATCAGCAGCCCCGCGTACGCCAGCACCGGCAGGACGTCGCGCAGGCCGTCGATCCTGACCAGCAGCGCCAGGCCGAAGACCAGCCCCGCCAGGGCCGCCGCGCGCGGGCGGGCGCGCGCGTCCAGGACCAGCGCGATGCCCCCGAACAGAAGGATCAGCGACGGGATCTCGCTGAGCGTCGTCCGGGACGTGTAGAGGATCGGCAGCGCGACCGCGAACAGCAGCGCCCCGAGCGGCGCCCACCGCGCCCCCGCCAGCCGGGCGACGACCCCCGCGACGGTCAGCACGGCGAGCGCTCCGAGCACCGCGGGCATCACCAGCAGGCCGTGCACGCCGCCGAGCCAGTCGCCCGGCGCGTACAGCATCGGCGCGCCGGGCATGAACTGCGGCACCACCGCGCCGCCGTGGTCGTAGAAGCCGACGCTGTCGAAGCGCAGCGCGGGATCGGCGCCCCCGAATGCCGCCGTGTCGTACGGGATCGGCAGCGACCCCTTCCTGGCCAGCCAGGCAGCGTACTGCGCGTAGGTGCCCGGGTCGCGGCGCACCAGAAGCTGCTGGCTGTGCAACAGGCCGTTGAACAGGCCCGAGGCGGCCGCGATGACGGCCACCGCCGTGACCTGCCAGAATGTGGCCTCGGGCGCCTCGCGCGCGCGGGTGAGCCGCACTCCGTACGCGCAGAGTGCGACGGCGAGCCCGCCGCCGAGCGACAGGACGGGCAGCGGCCGGAACGCGCCGAGCAACAGCAGGACCAGCCCGGCCGGCAGCCATCCGGCCAGGACGAGCGCGGGCATGATCGAGGCGCCGGCGAGCACCCGGCCCGCCGGCGGCCATCGTGAGTGGTCGAGCCCGGTTCCGTCCATCTGTTCCCGCGAGCGTCTCTGATTGGCTTAGCGATCCTGTGTGTTACACAGAATCAAGGCACAACGAGCTGCCCGGTATTCACCACCAATCGTCTTCGTGCCCTGGTGCCGGCAACCGGAGCCGCCAGCCCGTTGAGCACGTCCCTCCGGACGCTGACCGGTCAGGCGCACAGCCTGACCGGGGAGGGTGCCCGACGTCGCCTGGGCGCCGGGCGTGTTGGTAGCAGTATGCCACGACATAACTACGATTCGCTGATCGAATCAGAAAGCCTAGCCGCCGGTCCGTCCCCTGGTGGCGCGGCGCCCGCCCGGCGGCCCGGCGTGCCCCAGGGCGGCACGTCTCGTGCGGCCTGGCGTGCCTCGGGGCGGCTCTTCTCGTAGGGTCGCCTGTAGCCGTCGACGACGCGTATCCGCATTCGACCAGCAGGGGGAGCCAGTGGCAGCAGCGAGGTGGCCGGGCCTCGCACGCGCGGCCCGGCGGCCCGGCGCGGCGGCCCTTCGTGCGGCCCGTGCGCATCGGTGGTTCCTGGTCCTGCTGGCGGTGGGCGCGGCGCTGCGGGCGGTGGCCATGCTCGGGTACCGCCCGGCGCTCTGGTTCCCCGACTCCTACACCTACGTGGTCACCGCGATGCGGCCCCGGCCCGACCTGGTGCGCCCGGCCGGGTACTCGATGTTCCTGCGGCTGCTGGAGCCCTTCCACAGCTTCGCGGCGGTGGTCCTCGTCCAGCATCTGATCGGCCTGGCGACGGCGGTGCTCGTCTACCACGCCGTCCTGCGGGCGGGCGGGCGGCGGTGGGCGGGGACGCTCGCGGCGGCGCCGGTGCTGCTCGACGCCTACCAGATCGAGCTGGAGCACCTGCTCGTCTCCGACGCGCTGTTCGGCCTGCTCGTGGCCGGGGCCGTGGTCGCGGCCCTGCGCGAGCCGACCTGGCGCACGGTCTGCGCGGCGGGCCTGCTCCTCGGCGCCGCGACGCTGACCAGGACGGTCGGCCTGCCGCTGATCGCGCTGGTGACGTGCTGGACGGCGGTGCGACTGGTCGCCGGGCACCGCCCGGGAGGCACGCGCAGGGCCTACCCGGAGGGCACACGGGTTCCTCCCGGGGTGCGGCTCCGCGTGTGGGCGTCCCGGTCGCGGCGGCTGGGCCTCGCGGGGCTGCTCGCGGCCGTGGCGCTGGCGCCGGTCGCGGCGTACGCGGCGTGGTTCTCGGCGACCTACCACCGGTTCGGCATCGTGGGCTCCAACGGGGTCTTCCTGTATTCGCGGACGATGGCGTTCGCCGACTGCGGCGTGATGCGCCCGCCCCTGGACCTGGCGGTGCTGTGCGACCCGACCCCGCCGGAGCGCCGTCCCCCGTCCCAGGAGTACATCTGGGCGGCCTGGTCCCCGCTGGTGGCGCTGCCGGGCATCACCTTCACCGAACAGACCGACCGGCTCGCGGGGCGGTTCGCGTCCCTGGCGATCCGCAGCCAGCCGGGGGACTTCGCGGCCTCGGTGCTGTCGGAGTTCGCCCGGACGTTCACCTGGGGGCGTCCGGTCTACCCGGACCGCGAGATCTACGGCTACTACGAGTTCCCGGCCACGCCGCCTCCGCCACCCGGGCGCTACCCCGCCACGGTCGGCGCCGCGTTCGCCGAGCGCTACGAGCGGGGGCCGATCGGCACGTGGATCGTCGAACCGTTCGCGGGCTGGACGCGTGGCTACCAACACGTGGTGAGGCTGCCCGGCACCGCGCTGCTGGTCGTCCTGCTCCTGCCTCCCGCCGTCGCGGTCGCGCGCGCGGCGCGGCGGCGGGGGCGTACGGGGACGGCCTGGACGCTGCCATGGGCGTCGTCGGTGGCCCTGCTGCTGACCCCGGCCGTGACGGCTCAGTTCGACTATCGATACGTGCTGCCGGCGGTGCCGCTGGCGTGCCTGGCGGCGGCGCCGGCGGGACGGGGCCGCCCCCGGTCCGGGCCTGATCCCACCGGTTCCTGTGAACTTCCAGTAAAGCCAGGGATTACGATATTCCACCGAATATCCTCGCCTGAGTAGGCTTGACCGCCGGACGAACCCCTCTGGAGTCCTCATGATCATGCGTTCATTCACCCGATCATGGCTCCCAGAGCCGGGCCGATGACTAACCTCATGACGAAATGAGCGAGTACCGACACGACGCGGTCGGAGACCCCCGGGGCGAGCCGCCACAACCCGGCCGCCGGAGCCGCGGCCGGGGCCAGCAGCCTCCCGGCCCGCCTCCGCCGTCCCAGGGGGAACGCGGCCGCCGCCACCGCGGCGTCCCACCCGACCAGCTCGTCGCCGCGCACGAGGATTCCGGCGCGCACGGCGCCTACGCCCCGACCCGTTCCCGCAGCATGCAGGAGACCGACCCGGCCGACGTTCCGCGCTCTGGCCGCCGCCGGGGCGGGCCGCCCCCGCCGCCCGACGAGCCCTCGCGGGGCCGCAGGCGCAACCCCCCGTCCGGGGGCAGGCGCATGGGGGTGCTGTCGTGGATCAGCATCGCGCTCACCGCGGTGCTGGTGATCGTCGCGCTGAGCGGCTACACGCTGTACCGCAACCTGCTGGGCGGCATACACACCGAGGACGTCAACGGCGACCTCAACGCCAACCGCCCGGTCAACAGCACCGGCGCGCTCAACGTCCTGCTCGTCGGCTCGGACTCCCGCGCCGGCGACAACAAGAGGTACGGCCAGCACATGGCCGGCGAGGGCGAGCGCACCGACACGATCATCCTCATGCACGTCTCGCCGAACCGCGACAAGGCGACGCTGATCAGCTTCCCGCGCGACTCGATGGTGCAGATCCCCGCCTGCAAGAACGCGCGGACGAAGGCCCCGATCCCGCCCCGCCTCGACATGATCAACTCGGCGTTCAACGAGGGCGGCATGGCCTGCACGATCAACACGGTCGAGGCGAACACCAACATCCGCGTCGACCACTACATCAAGGTCGACTTCACGGGCTTCAAGAGCATCGTCGACGCGCTCGGCGGCATCCAGATCTGCGTCCCCACGGCCGTCGACGACAAGGACGCCAAGCTCCACCTCCAAGCCGGAAAGCAGATCGTGAAGGGCGAGACCGCCCTCGCGTACGTCCGCGCCCGCCACTCCCTCGGCGACGGCAGCGACATCAGCCGCATCAAGCGCCAGCAGATCTTCCTCTCCCAGGTGGCGAAGAAGGCCACCAGCGGAGACACCCTGACCGACCCGACCAAGCTGCTCGGCCTGGTCTCCGCCGCCGCCAAGGCGGTGGTCATGGACCCGCAGCTCGACGTCGACACGCTCATCGAGATCGCGCAGAGCGCCCGCAGCCTCACCGCCAAGGGCGTGAAGTTCGTGACCGTCCCCTGGGAGCCGTACCCGGCGGACAAGAACCGCGTGCAGTGGAAGCAGCCGGACGCCGGGCGCATGTTCGAGTCGCTGCGCAACGACATCGAGGTCACCCCGACGGCCAAGCCGAGCGCGGCGGCGTCGTCGTCCGGCGCCCCCGCCAAGCCCGCGCCGAAGCCGGGACAGATCCAGGTGCAGGTGCTCAACGGCACCAACACCGGTGGCAAGGCCAAGGAGGTCGCCGAGGCGCTGGCCGCCCAGGGCTTCAAGGTCACGCAGGTGGGCGACGCGCGGCAGGCCGACGGCACCGACCGGCCGCAGACGATGGTCCTCTACGCCAAGACGGCCGCCGAGGGCGCCGACTACGCCGCCCCGCTGGCCGCCAAGCTCGTGACCAAGGTGACGCCCGCGGCGGGCAAGGTGAAGACCGGGCTCACCACCCCGTTCACTCCGTCCGCGGCGGTCAACCCGCCCGCCGGGGCGACCGCGACGCCCGAGCCCGGCAGCCCCGTCATCCAGCTCGTCGTCGGCGCCGACTTCAAGGGCGTCAAGGTGCCCGTGACGATCCCGGACAGCGCCCGCGTCGTGGACTCCAAGACCGACGTGTGCAGCACCTGACCCGCGCCTGATCGTCGTGCGGAACGGCCCGGCCCCCCGGTGGGGCCGGGCCTTTTCATGATCGAATCTGGGGGAACTCGGCCCTCTGCCGCGACAACGACCGGCGGGCGCGTTATGGTGGATGATCTGGCCGGGCCGCCTTCCGCCATTCCCGTCCGCCTCGCAGACAGGCCGCCCTCCAGACGCCAGCCCTGGTCTCCCGACAGATAGCCGAGCTTTCCCCCGTGAGCGACACGAGATCCTCCTCCTTCCAGGTTCCGGCGCCCCGCACCGACGACGTCTCCACCGACGCCGACGCCGCGGCCGTCCCCGGCAGACCAGGAGAGGGGCCCGTCGAGCCGGGCCCGGACGCGAAGGCGGCCGAGGAGGACGCGCCGACGGCCCGCTGGCCCGTCCCCGACTACGCCGAGCCGCCGACGGGCGCCTGGGACCGGCTGCGCCCGCAGACCGGCGACCAGCCCCGGCAGCCTCTGTGGCCCGTCGCCGAGCCGGACGCGCCCACCCCTCACGACGGCGCCCGCCGTCCCATCGGTGACGACGACCCGGAGACGTTCAGCTTCGACCGTCCCTCGTGGGACGAGCCCCCGCAGACCTCCTCCGGCGGCCACGCCGCGCCGCCGTCCTGGGCCCGGCACCCATCGGGGCCGGTGAGCCCGTCCTGGGATCAGCAGGCGCCGGGGCCGAGCCCGTCCTGGGGCCGTGAGGAATCCGGGCCTGCGAGCCGGGCCGGCGAGCACGCGTCCGGTTCGTATTTCCAGCCCGGCCAGCACGCGCGGCAGGCGGGTGACCACGCGTCGGGGCCGCAGGCGTGGGACGGGCCCACCCCGCCCGCCGGCGACCGCCAGGCGCCGCCCCCGCCGGTGCCCGCGTGGGAGGCTCCCCCGGCCTCCGCCTCGCCGTCCTCCGACGGCTTCTCGTACTGGGAGCGGCGGGTCCCCGAGGCGCCGGCGCCCCCTCCCCCGGGCTGGGACACGCGGGGGTCCGCGCCTTCCGGCTTCGGCGGCCCGGGCATCGGCGGCGGCGCCCGCAGTCGGCGCCCGTCCACCGAGGCCGCCTGGGACGCGCCCGCCCCCGAGGCCGAGGAGGCCCCGGAGGCCCGGCCCGCCAAGCGCCCGCGCGAGCCGTACCTCGACAACGTGAAGTTCCTCCTGATCACCCTGGTCGTCACCGGCCACTCGCTGGTGCCCACCCTGTCGGCCCACTCCTCGCGGTCGGCGTACCTGTTCATCTACGTGTTCCACATGCCGCTGTTCGTCATCATCAGCGGCTACCTGAGCCGGAACTTCTGGAACTCCAACGCCAAGACCAACAAGCTCGTCGACACCTTCCTCATGCCATACGTCGTCGTGGAGCTCGGGTACGCCCTGCTCCGCTTCGCGTTCGGCCACAAGTTCAGCCTGACGATCATCGACCCGGCCTGGCTGAACTGGTACCTGCTCGCCCTGCTGCTGTGGCGGCTGTCCACGCCCGTGTGGAAGCGCATGCGCTACCCGCTGCCGATCGCGGTGGCCGTCTACCTGCTCGCGGGCCTGTCGGACCTGCCCGGCGACTTCAGCATGGACCGCTTCTTCGGGCTCATGCCGTTCTTCGTGCTCGGCCTGCTGCTGCAGCCCCACCACTTCGACATGCTCGACCGGCTCTGGGTGAAGATCCTCGCGGTCGGCGTGCTCGCGGGCGCGGCCGCGGTGGCGATCTTCATCTCGCCGCGCGTGCCGCTCGACCCGATCTACTACAAGGACAGCTACGCCGACCTGCACATGTCGTGGTGGATGGGCATGGCGATGCGCGCCGCCCTGCTGGTCGCGGCGCTGCTCGTCTCGGCGGCCGTCCTCGCCCTGGTCCCCCGCAAGAACACCTGGTTCTCCGACCTCGGCACCCGCACCCTGTACTGCTACCTGCTGCACGGTGTGCCCGTGTACATCGCCAAAGAAATGGGCTGGCTGGGCTTCCCGTGGCTGCACGGCCCGCTCGGCGTGATGGCGATCACGAGCAGTTGCTTCGCCCTGGCGATCATTCTGTGCCTGCCGGAGACCCGAACGGTCTTCAAATGGCTGCTCGAACCACGCCTCACCTGGCTTTACCGCAGGCCGTCCGCCGAGGCCAGCGCGGGTGCCCGCTAGGGGCGTATGTTCAACGGCATTTCCACCGCGATTAACTGGACGCATCCGGATCTGAAGGAAACGGCACCCAACATCTACATATGAAGGTATGTGTCGGCACGATCGTCCACCATCCGGAGGACGCTCGGATCATGCACCGGCAGATCCGCGCCCTGCTCGACGCCGGACATGCGGTGACGTACATCGCGCCGTTCACCCACTGCAATGTCACCCCGCCCCGCCAGATCACCGCGATCGACGTGCCCCGCGCCGTCGGCCTGCGGCGGGGACGTGCGCTGAGCGCCGCGCGGCGCGCCCTCAAGAAGGGCGCCAAGGACGCCGACATCCTGCTGATCCACGACATCGAGCTGCTGCTCGCCCTGCCCCGCAAGCGGCCGACCACCGTGTGGGACGTGCACGAGGACCTCGTCGGCTCGCTGGAAACCAAGACATACCTGCCCGAATCGGCCCGCCGGATGCTCCCACACCTCGTGAACCGCATCGAGAGCCGGGCCGAGCGGCGCATGCACCTGATCCTCGCCGAGGCCGCCTACCGCGACCGCTTCCTCGGCAACCACCCGGTGATCCCCAACACCACGTACGTGCCCGCGACGCCGCCGCCGCTCCCCGGCGCCAACCGGCTCGTCTACGTCGGCCACCTGTCCGAGGCCAGGGGCGCGCTGGAGATGATCGAACTGGCGCGCCGGCTCGCGCCCGCGGGCGTCCGGCTGGACCTCGTCGGCGCCGCCGACCCGGACGTGCGCCCCATGCTGCGCGACGCCCAGCGCGCGGGCCTGCTCGACTGGTACGGGTACGTGCCCAACGACCACGCGCTGCGCATGGCCGAGGGGGCGATCGCGGGGCTCTCGCTCCTTCACGACGTGCCCAACTACCGGCAGTCGCTGCCCACCAAGATCATCGAGTACATGGCCAGGGGCATCCCGACCATCACCACGCCGCTTCCCATGGCCGCCTCGATCGTGGGCCGCGCCGACTGCGGCGTCATCGTCCCGTACGGCGACGTGGACGCGGTGGCCCAGGCGGTGCTGCGCCTGCGCGACGACCCCGAGCGCCGCGCGGTCATGGGCGCCCGCGGCTACGCCGAGGCCCGCGGCCACTACCACTGGCCTGACCACGCCCGCGACTTCATAGCCCGCCTGGAGGAATGGTCCCTCCCCGCCCCCGCCGCCGCCCTCCCCCGAGTGGTCCCCGCCTGACCGGCGCCCTCACCCGTCCCCGGGCCCTCACCCGGACGAGCGCCGTGCGGCGCGGGCTCCTGGGTGGGGGTGCGCGCCTACATGCTGTGGGGCTGGTACGCCGTGTGCGCTCTGCTCGCCCTCCTGGCCTCCTCGCCCTCCTCCGCCACGTCCTGCGCCGCCCCTCGAACACGAACACCCCCCAAGCCCCTCAGCACCGCACAAAGGCGCCGACATCCCCGTAGACCCATCCCGCTAAGGGCCCGCATGGGCTGTTCACCACACGGCCCTCCCGCGTCGTTCTGCTACCGGTGGCGTCGGGCACCTGGGGTTGGTGTACTTGGTGTCATGGCCAGCCATCTCATCCAGGGGCGCGAGGTCACCCTGCCGGTGAAGGTCGCGGACGCCACGGCCTGCGCGGCGATCTACACCGTCCGCGCCGACGCCGCCCGGGCCGTGCTCGCCTACTCTCCCGACCTGGACGTCACCGAGGTGCTCCCCGGCAAGGCGCTGTGCGTGCTCGGGTTCATCCGCTACGACGACGGCGATCTCGGCGCGTACAACGAGTTCGGCGTGGGCTTCATGGTCCGCCCCGCGGACGCGCACCGGCCGTCCGCCGCCCGCAACGCGCTGCACGGCATGCGCGAGCTGCGCAAGCAGGGCACGGGCGCGTTCGTCCACTGGCTTCCCGTGGACCAGCGCTTCACCATGGAGGCGGGCCGCTCGATCTGGGGTTTCCCCAAGGAACTCGCCGAGATCGACCTGCGCATGTCCTCGCCGTACAAGCGATGCATTCTCCGCAAGGACGGACGTCTCATCCTCGACCTGCTGATCCGCCCGGGAATGCCCGTCCCGCCCGGCTCCACCCGCCTGGACGCGTACACGCACCTGGACGGCACGACCCGCCGCGTCCGCTGGACCACCCGCCCCCAGAGCGTGCGCTCCCGCCCGGGCGGCGCGCTGATCAGGCTGGGCAACCACCCCATCGCCAAGGAGCTCAGCGAGCTGGGCCTCCCCAAACACGCCCTCCTTACCACGACGATCACCCACATGACCATGACCTTCGCCGAACCCGAGACCATCCCCCGATCCTGAGCCACCATTCAGCCGCGCCGTCCGCGCCCGGAACCCGGGCGCACTGAAGTACAGTTCAGCGGACCGTACTTCAGTATTGGAGTTGTCACTCTTGGTCCCCAAGCCGACCCACGTCTTCGACCGTGACTGGGAATGGGAAGCGCTCACCTCATTCGCGACCGGCTCTCATGCCGAGGTCTCCTTCGGCGTCGTCAGCGGGCGACGGCGTCAGGGAAAGACGTTTCTGCTGAGATCATTGACCGAAGCCCTCGGAGGGTTCTACTTCGAGGCGACCGAGGGTACGGACGTCGAACTGCTCCGCCTGTTCGGTATGGCCCTCGCCCGGCACTCCGGTTCTCCGGTCGGCTACCCCTTCGCGGACTGGCGGGACGCGCTCACCTTCTTCTTCTCTCTGCCCAAGGACCGTCCGATGCCCCGCGATCCCGCGCTGTACCACTCGGTTCTGTCCGCGGTTGCGGAAGGTAACAACACCTGGGGCGGCATAGCCAGCCATATCGGCTACAAGTCCTCGGACATCGCCCACCCGCTCAACGTCCTTGAGGACTGCGGCCTGCTCGTGAAAGAGAAAGACGCCTTCCGGTCAGGGCGGACGCGCTACCGCATCGCCGAGCCGTTGATCACCTTCTACCAGGCGATCATGCGCCCCGAATGGACGGACCTGAGCCTCGGTTTCGCCGCAGAAGTCTGGGAACGGTCGCGCCGGCGCTTCCTCTCCAAGGTGATGGGCCCGCACTTCGAGACCCTCTGCAGAGAGTACGCGCTGCGCTACGGCCGGGCGCACTTCGGCGAGGTCGTGGCCGGGACGGTCGCGGATCCCGCCAACAAGTCCCAGATCGACGTGGACATCGCCGTTCTCGGCGTCGCGCACGCAGGTGAGACGCGTGCGATCAAGTCCCTGGGGGAGGCCAAGTGGGACAAGGTCATGGATCTTCGCCACCTTGAGCGCCTCCGCCGGGCTCGCGATCTACTGGCCGCCAAGGGCTATGACACCACGAACACCACTCTGGCCTGCTACAGCGGCGCCGGGTTCCATGACACCCTCCGCGCCGAAGCCAAGCGCGACCCGGCGATCCTCCTCGTCGACATCCCCATGCTGTACGGCAACGCCTGACCAGGAAGCGCCGGGTCTGCTCACCAGAGGGGCGGGTGTTCTTTGAGCGTGCCGGCGGGCGGCTTCGCGGGTGGGGGCTGCGGTCAGCCGGCGGCGGTTATTTCGATTTCCACCAGCCAGTCGGTGTCGAGGGTCTGGGCGACGATCGCCGTGGTCGGGATCACGCGTCCGCCGAGCGCCGCCACGCGGGCCGCCGCGTTCGCCTCGGCGTACGACGCGTCGCGGAGGTAACTGGTGAGGCGCACGATGTTGTCCACGGTCATGCCCGCCGACGCCAGGATCGTCCGGAGGTTGGACCAGATGAGACCGAGCTGCTCCTCCAGTGTGGCGCCGGCCGCACCCGTCGCGTCGAGGCCCATCGTCCCGGCCACGAACAACAGCCGCTGGGCGTTGCGTACCTCGACCGCATGCACATAGTCACTGCTGCTCGCATAAACCCCGACATCGGGGTCGTGCGTCACGATCTCCATCTGAGGCTTCGATGTCACGAGGCCCGATCCTTTCAGGGATCGGAGACCGAAGAAACACGGTTATGTCGTAGTCGTTGGCGCGGACGCCCGTCAGCGATGGCTCAGGACGTTGACCACACGGCCGCTCGGGTCGCGGTTACAAGGCTCCGTCAACGTACCGGGTCGGCGTGTGGGGCGTCCGGAGACGGGAGGCGGGGGCCGTCGGCGGAAGACGCCACCCCGCGATGTCGGTCTGGGCGACGTCGGCGGCCAGAGGGCCCGCCGCCATCGCGGCGAGACGCGCGCGCCGCTGGGCAGAGCCTGTGAGGCGGACGGCCGCGTGTTCGGGCTCGCTTTTCACCGGGACGGCGAGGGCGAGGATTTCGGTGCACCGGCGGCTCATCCACGTACAGGCGGCGTGGAACCGCGTGACGGCCGTGGACGTGTAGAGGGCGGCCGGATCGGCGGCCAGCGGGGCGGTGACCCGGTCCAGGAGGATGGGCATGCCGGATGCCCGCCAGTCCTCGTCGGCCCACCTAGTGTCGCTCCGCACGGCCTCGACGGCGAGCGCGGAGTCGATGGGGACGATGGCCTCGTCGGGCCACGAGGCGGGGAGGTGCAGCTTCGCGCGGGCCCGCTGCCGCGCCCAGGCGGCGGCCACGACCGGGGTGGAGCGCTCGTGTCCCCTGCCGTCGACGACCAGCGTCGTCCGTTCCGTGCCGGTGTGGTCGAGGGCGACGGAGAGCCAGGTGGCGACCTGGTGGAGGCGCACGGAGGTATCGTCCCGCGCGATGTCCCCGTAGTCCACGACCAGGAGCGTCGCGTGCGCGCCGGCCAGCGCCGCGCGCAGTTCGGCGGCGGCCACCGTCCCGTCCTGGGCAGTGTCGTACGGGTCGCACGACGGCGAGACCATGAGACGGGACAGCGGCCTGGTGGGAGTGCGGGCCAGCATGACGTGCAGCGCGCCGCCCACCGTCCGGCTGCCGGGAAGGGCCGTCACGGCCAGGACCCGCGGTTCGTACTCGCCGCGGGAGACGGCTCCGGTGGCGATGGCGGTGAGATCGTCGAGCAGACGCCGGGGCAGCAGCCCACCGGTGACGGCCGGGGACATCCGCGCCAGCAGCGAGGCGATCCGCGTCCACCGCTCCGGCAGCCCGCCCGCCTCTCCGCCCACCACGCTCATGGGCCCCGCCTCTCCGGCGCAGCTCCCCTGTCCGGTGGGACCCGCCGCGTGCGCGGGGTGTGCGCCGGCGGAGGCGACGTCCGTCACGAGCTGGGGATGTAGACGACGCGTGCGCGCTTGTCCCCGTACCCCAGGCGCAGGGTCCACACGATGCTCCCCGGCTCGCCGCGCACCAGTTCGAGGAACTCCCGCTGCCTGAGCTGGATGCAGTCGTCACTCATGGACTGCCGCACATCCTTGTACAGGACGCTGCCAGGGGTGATCATGGTCGCCCCGCGCCCCCCGGGGTGCTCGTCGATGATCTTCCGCAGCAGTTCGACCTGCCGGTCCCACCAACTGCCCTGCCGCGGAAGGGGGATCGGTACGAGCCCCCGGATCGCCTCGTCGGTCTCGGCCAGCCGGACGAACCTCTTGGTGTCGTCGAGCGACTTGTCCAGAAGTCCTGCGAAGCGGCTGGCGATGGCGCTGCGGTACGACGTGACCTCGCGGGCCGCGGGGCGCAGATCCTTGCCGGGCACGACGCCCGCCAGGCCGACCCACGTCGCGGGGTCGTGCTCGGCCAGCCAGGCCACCGCCGCGGCCAGCTCCGCGAGCGGCCTCCACCGTTCGCCGCGCGCCCGGTCCTCACCGAGGAGTGTCGTGACGAACTCGGGATCGACCACCGGCGAGGGCCCCGCCCCGGCTTCCAGCAGCCTCGCCACTTCGAGGTCATCGGCGTCCTCGGCGTGACCGTCGAGTGCCTCGGAGACCAGTTCGGCGGCGCGGCGCCTCCACTCTTCTTCCTCCTGTGGCGCCAGACGCAGGAACAGCAGGGAGATGCGCCGCCGTACGCCGGCCGACCACTCCTCGTGCGGACCGGTCAGGTCGGTGAGCTTGTAGGCGCGGGCGTAGTCCTTGGTCTGTGTGGCCTCGGCCAGTTCCCGGCACAGCTCCCTCAGCGCGCCGGCCACGACGTCCTCCCGGCTCGGCGGAGCGGTCGGCGCCGGTTCGTCATCATGCGAAGGCCCGTCTCCGGGCAAGGGCCGCGCGCCGGCTCGGTTACCGGCGTCGCCGCTGCCCGCGTCGCCGTCAGCGTCGTCACCATCGTCACCCACGCCGCCCGCCTTGCTCGCCTTGCTCGCGTCGGCCGCGTTACCGGCGTTGCCCGCGAGGGTCACGTTTCCGGTCAAGGCCGGGGCAGCCGTCGTGGACGCGGTCCCCGTCGCGGTCGCGGAGCGGGCGGCGTAGAGGACACTTTCGAGCGCCTCCCTCGCCGCCCTCACCACCAGGTACTCCCCCTTCCAGCCGTCCGGCACACCGGCGGCCTCCGTGCCGCCGAAAGCCTCCCGACCGGCGACGGCCACGGCGGCGGGCTCGGCCTCGATGGCAGTCCTCACCCCGGAGTGAAGCACGTCGTACAGCTCGCGCAGCTTCGCCCGGACGGGACGGGCCTGTCCTTCGGGGAGCAGGGTGAGGACATCGATCAGTGCCGGGCCGAGCCGTTCGGGCCCGGCGGCGCTCGGTGTGGTCATGGCGGATTCAGTGCCTTCCGTTGAACGGGTTGCGCTCGGGCTTCAGCTCCGGCTCCCCCGGCTCCATGGAGACGCGCAGGACCGATCCAGGGATCCGTTCGACGTCGCGCACTGACCCGGCCTCCCAGTAGCGGGGCTCGCCCCGATGCAGGCGCAGCCGTCCCCGCACGTCGAGGGTGGCCACGTACCGCGCGACGGGCCCGCGCCCGCCGCTGACGTGCAGGACCGCCAGGTCCTCTTCCGTCCCGTCGGTCCGGCGGAGGAAGAAGCGGTAGTCCCCCATCGCGGAGGGGGACGGCAGCGGGGCGGAGATGATCCCGGGGACGGCCGGGCTCTCCAGGTGGGCCTCGTCGTGGAAGAAGCGGGGGAAGTACCCGGTCACCTCGTCGCCGGGGGCGGGCCGCCACTCGGGGAAGATCTCGGCCACCCGCTCCGTGCCGTCGGCGTCCGCGGCGGCGACGCAGACCGTCGCGGGAAGCTCGCGCAGCCGCCGTTCCTCGGTGCTCCAGCTGGACGCGCCGAGCGCCGGACGCAGGTCGATGACCTGGCCGGGGGCCGTCCCAACGTGGTAGTGGGCCGGTCCGTGGCTCAGGTGCAGGCAGGGGGTGAGAGACTGGTCGACTTCGAGCTGCGCCAGCACAAGCGCGGGACGGGTGCCGTCCGAGCTGGGCTCGAAGATGGCCGGGTCTGGGCGGTAGCCGCCAGGGTCCTGGTAATTGTAGGTGCGGAACACGCCCCACTGGATGCTCTTGGCCCGGCCGGTCGGGCGATGGATCTCGAAGCTGGGGATCATGGGTTCCCACGCGGCGGCCCGGGCGGCGAGCGTGCCCTTGTCGTCCACCTCGATCATCTTCGTGCCCGGCCACAGGAGCGGCTTGCTCTGCCGTCCGGTGAGCTTGAGCTGGAATCCGCATGGCAGGCTGTGGAACAGGTTCTCGACGTCGACGTTCACCCACGTCCGTCCTCGGTCGAGCTCCGACTCGCCGCCGCCGGTGCCCCTCTCGCGGATCGACTGGGCCCAGCAGGCTCCGAGGGACGCCGCCTGCTTGGCCCGCTCCGACTCGACGGCCAGCTCGGACGGGTTCCAGGGCAGCCGGTCCTCGCCGTGGGCGAGCACCTGGGTGACGACCTCGGACAGCAGGGGCATCCTGCTGGTCTTGCCGGACAACATGACCCGGTCGAGCACGGTGTCCTCCGGGTCGGTGAGCGTGGTGCGCACCAGCCACGCGGCCAGCTCGGCCGCCTCCCGCAACGCGGGGCGCAGCAGCGTCTCGAACTGCTCGCGCGGCAACCGCAGATCCTCCTTGGGAAGGAGTTCGGCGAGCTGGGGCAGGCCCTGGACGTTCTGCTCGTCGATCTTGCGCACCAGGTCCTGGAGGTCGGTCTGGCTGAGCTCGATCCACTCCTCCGTGGTGCCGCTGAGCTTGATCTTCGCCGTCTCGGCGAGGTTCCACAGCAGGTGGAAGGCGTCCTGGGCATGCTGCCGCACCTTCTCGTCGCGGCGATGCCAGTGTGTGGGCAGGCCCGCGGCCAGCGCCTTCCCGATCTCGTCCGGCACGGGATCTTCCGCGTCCGATCCGGCGACCAGCGCGGCCAGCGACCCCGGGCCGGCGCCCTTGCCGCGGAGGTTGGCGTGGACGCGCTCGGAGAGCCGCCGCCGCTGTTCCTCGGGTCCGGAGCCCGACAGCAGGGAGTCGAGCAGCGCCGCCTTGATCCAGTAGAAGACGCGCAGGGTCAGGTAGTTGCCGCCGAGCTGGGGGTGGCCGGTGGAGTTCAGCACCTCCGGGCGCAGGATGTAGTGCCGCCCCCGGACAAGGCTGTCGGGGTGGTCGGGGGTGATGTCCTGGAGGGTGAGGCCGATCAGCGCGACGTCGGTCGTACCTGCCCCGATGTCGATGAGCAGCATGTTCTGCCGCCAGGTCGGCGGGTCGGCGGACACCTGCCGGGCGCGGGCGCGGATCGCCTCGGCGCCGAACTCCAGCCGGCCGCTCCCGAAGTCGCGCATGAGGAAGTACAGGCCGGCGGCCACCCCCTCGTCGAAATCGATGACGACCTTCCGCAGGTCCAGGGACACTTCGAGCAGCTCGTGCAGGTGACGGCGCGCGGAGAACGGGGTGGTGGTCGGGTAGGTCGCCACCAGGTTGATCAGCCGCTCGACCGGCCTCTCGTCCCCGTCGCGGGCGAAGTTCTCGGTGTCCTCGACGAGGATGCGGTACACCCGCGCGATCAGGTCGTCGGTGGTGGCCTCACGGCCGTCCTCGACCGTCATGCCGGGCAGCAGCTCGCTCTTGAACAGGTACCCCTTCAGGTCCCGCCGCACGCCCTGGCCGTCCGCGCTGAGCTCGATCTCGACCGGGTTCTCGGCCGTGACCCGGATCGAGCTCGGCCGCTCCCGCAAATCCTCGTCGGGGTCGAAGACGACCTCGCGGATGTGCAGCTCCTCCAGGTTCGGCACCGTGAACGCGCGATCGAGGCAGGCCAGCAGCCGGGGGGCGAACCACTCGGCGAGGTCGGTGCCGCACGCGGCCAGCGACTTCTCCAGCACCAGGCAGATCTCGTCGAGCAGCGGATCGGTGGTCCCGCCGGCGGACGTGGGGAGGCCCTCCAGCAGCGCGGCGAGCGCGGCGGCGTCGGCGACCTCGCCGCCCGGCACCTGCGGCCGGACGGTCTGGACCAGTTCATCCAGCAGGGCACGCCACGGCGCGGCCAGCGAGGACGGGGGCTCGGCCCGCAGCAACTCCGCGAGCTCCTCGCGCAGCCTGGCCGCCTGCCCCACGTCGATCGCCCGCTGGTCGACGTGCCGCATGTCGGAGAACGCCACCGCGGACGAGGAGGTGCCGAAGTCGACCACGGCGAAGCCGGTGTAGTCCTTCTCGTCCTCACCGCGCCTGCGCACCACGATCGGCTTGTGGCGGGTCGTGCGGGGCCGCGGCTCGTCTCCGGCGGTGACGGGCGGGGGCTGGACTCCCGGGGGCATGAAGATCAGGCGCGCCCGCACATCGCTGGACGCCGACACGCGGCTGACGTCCGTGTACACGTACCGCCAGGTGGCCACCACCTCGGGGGACGCGCCCGTGCCCGCCCCGGCGAGGTGGGCGGGCAGCGTGACGCGGGTGGCCAGCTCACGGCGGCCCGACACCCAGCTACGCTCGGTCTCCCAGACCTCGGCCCGCTCGGCGGCCTCGTTCCAGGCGGAGCGGACCGCGCCGGCGAGGTCCTGTGAGCCGGCGGTCGCCCCGGTCGCGCTGACGACCGTCGCCTCCTGCAGTTCGGCCTTCGGGACGGCGGGGCCGGTGAAGAGCACGACGTCGGGCAGGACGTAGACGCCGCCGGTCTCGTACAGGCGGAACGCCCCGGTGGCGGCCACCTGCACGTGCTCGCCCGGCGTCTCGAAGGACAGTTCCAGCAACATCACCGGCTCCTCAGTTCCGCGATCACTTCGATGAGCGGGCTCGCGCCGCCTCCGGGCCCGCCGCCGTCCTGCGGGCACCCGCCGGTCCCGGACGTCCCGTCATCGTCGTCCGGCCTCCTGCGGTCGGGCGGGAACATCAGGCGGGGCGCGGCGGGGCCCGGGATGCGCTGCCACAGGGTTTGGAGCACCTTCAGCATCTCGCCGTGCAGACGCTCGACGTCGGCGTTGACCTGGGCCGTCAGCCCGGCCGTGAGCCCGTTGCACAGCTCCCGCTGGAGCCGGAACACGTAGACCTGGTGGCGGGCCATCTGCTGCTCCACGTCGCCGGGCCCCTCGTGGACGTCCGCGTGCCAGGGCAGGGCCCGTTCCAGGTACAGCGGGTACCCGGCGGCGACGTCCTCGACCGGCGTCTCGCCTTCGAGGATCCTCTTGACGCCCTTGGCCATCCACGACAGGTCGGCCAGCCGGGTGAGCACCTGCCCGACGCCCGCGCCGTAGAGCCGACCGAGCTTGGGCAGGCCGGCGTCCAGCAGCCGGGCGACCTCCGGGTCGCCCAAGCGCTCCTTGAGGTCGCCGAGCTGCTCGACGCTGGACTCGATCCAGCGCAGCGCCGCCTCCTCGACGCCGCGACGTCCGCGCGTGGCCGCCGCCCTGAGGACGTCCGCGTAGGAGTCGAAGAACGTGGCCGTGGTCTCGTTGCCGAGCGAGCCGTCGCCCTCCAGATCGTCCTCGTCGAGGAACCAGTCCACGGCCGGCGGCTCGGCGCGTTCGGTCTTCGGGATGAACCCGTCGTGGGAGCGCTGGAGGATGGCCTGCCACTCCGGCCACCGCATGACCTCGGTGACGGCCGAGGTGCGGATGCGCTCCACGAGCGGCGCCCCGTCGGCGGCGCGCAGCCCGGCCGGGTCGTGGAGCGCCTTGAGCGACTCGGCGACCCGCTGGTGGCGCAGCCGGAAGTCGTTGAACAGTTCCTCGACGAGCTGGCGGGCCGAGGAGTTCTCGTCGTCGGTCAGCTCCTCGGCCAGCAGCAGCCGTTCGAGCTGGACGAGCGCCTCGCGCATGCGCCGGTCCTGGGCGCGCATGGTGAGCAGCTTGTTGCGCAGACCGTGGGTGCGCGCGTGGTCCTCGATCAGCGTCCGCAGCGCCCTCATGCCGCCGTCCTCGGCGAAGGCCGCCAGCGACGCGGCCCACGGGTCGGCCGGGTCGGCGTCGGTCAGCCTCGCGGCGATCTTCCCCCACGCTTCGGCGGCCTCGGGCCCATAGGCGACGGCGGCCTGGACCTTCTGGCCCTCCTCGCCGGGGAAGTAGCCGGCCAGGCCGGTCTTGCTCATCGCCACGGGGGAGGAGACGAGCCGGACGCGCGCGGCCTGGTCCTGGACCAGGGCGAGCGCGGTGTTGGACAGACCGGCCAGCTTCTGCGACGCCGCTCGCAGGTCGGGGAAGGTGAGCCGGTCGTGCACGCCGACCGCGGGCGCGGGGACGAGGTCGAAACGGTTGCCCGCGACCAGGATGTAGTCGCGCAGTTCCTTCTCGTCGCGCCCGTAGCGCTGCAGCATGCCGTAGAACCGGTCGGGCACGCTGGTCGACGGGTTGCCGGCGTCGATCACGGTGATGATGGTGTGGACGACGCCCAGCTCGGTGCGGCTCAGGTACTCGTCCCGCAGCGCGGAGCGCCGCGAGTCCAGGCCGGGGAAGTCCAGCAGCACGACCTCGTCGCGGCCGCTCAGGCCGTCCAGCGGCCACACCAGGGGGTCCACCCGCACCTGATAGGACACCCGCTTGACCAGGGGAAAGCCGGCCCGCAGGGTTTCCCCGTCCCGCGCGACGCCCTCAAGGGTGATCGAGCGGACGGAGCGGGGCGGGAACTGGCCGGGCACCGGCCTGTCCGCGCCGAGGTCGACGGCTTCGCGGATCAGCTTGCCGACCACGACGGCCCTTTGCCCGAGCAGGCCGGGTCCGCTCAGGTGCGCGTCGCGCAGGGCGAGCAGCTCCACCGCGATCTTCCGGTGCTCGATGTTGCCGTGCGCGCCGGCCCACACCTGGGTTCGGCACCAGTGCTCCAGCCGGGCCCAGCCCTCGGCGATCGGGTCGTACTGAAGCGGGGTGACGTCGGCGTCGGGGAAGATCTTCTTGACCGACAGGGCGAGTTCGCCAAGCATGTCGCGCACGCAGTCGGTGAGCTCCTGCACGGTCATGTAGGTGACGGTCGCGAGTTCGTCCCACTCCGTGCGCGCACCTGGCTCTCCGGGCTTGAGGTAGAGCGCGGTGACGTTGCCCGTGGTCGCGCGCTGCTCGGTGGGGAGCAGGTCCGGGCGTCCGAGCAACGTGCCGATCAGCATCGACTTGCCCACCGAGAACGCGCCGACCACGCCGATGGTGATCGGTTCGTCCGCCTGCGTGACCAGTTCGACCGCGTGCCGCTCGACGCGGTCGCGCACGGCGCGCAGCGTCTCGTCGTCGGGGAAAACATGGGCGTTCAGCGCGGCGCGCAGCCTTTCGGCGTCCGCCCGCATCACCGCTATCTCGTCGATCGCCATAGGGCCGTCCCTCCGCGCCTTCCGAAGTACGGCGTGAGCGTACGTAGGGAACCGGGCCCCGCATCCCGTCCTTAAACGGGTTTCCGGTGAAACGTCCTGTGTTGACTGGAAGCACTTTCGAGGATCGCGCCGAATCCACCCGCGGGCGTAGAGAGGACGGGGCGGTGAGGGAGGAGCACTCCGACAGCGCCGACAACGCCGACAGCGACGTCGCGAAGGCGATCGACGGGCTCGCGGCGGAACCCGAGCTGAGGGGCCGCGCCGCCGAGTTGCTCGAGCTGAGCGCGATCCTGCGGGACGGCCCGGCGCATGGCTCGGCGGACGCCGATCCCTGGACCGGCACGGACCTGCTCGCGACGTTCGCGCGGGACGACGTGCTCGCCCCCGCGCCCACGCGACGCCCCCGCCTGCGCCGGAACCTGTCGCTGCTCGCCTCCAGCCTGGTCTTCCTGCCGCTGCTGTGCACGTGGCTCGGCATCAGCGGCGCGGCCTCCGCCTACGGCTCCATGCTCGGCGACCCCGAGGGCCGGCGCGCCTCCGCCGGCCACAGCTTCCTGGAGCTCTGGCAGAGCGGCTTCGGCGGACGGCTCACCGGCCTGCTCGACCTCACCCACGTGGCGGTCTACGCGCTGGTGTCCATCGGCCTGCTCATCGCCGTCACGGCCGCCGCCTCCGGGCTGCGGCAGGCGGACGAGCAGGCCGCCGCCCGGCGTCGCGAGGCGCTGCTCTCGCGGCTGGTGCCGGTGCTGAGCCGGGCCCAGCGGGCGCTCAACCGGCGGCGCCTGGACTCTCCGGCCCGGTTCGCCGCCGAACTGTCGCTCGCCGCCCACCACCTCGGCGAGCTCCTGGAGGACGTCGACCGGACGCAGCGCAGCACCTCCGACCTGGCGCTCCGCAACGCGCAGGCGTCCAAGGAGCTGCGGGCCTCGGCCGCGTCCCTGACCACCGCGACCGAGCGGCTCCAGACCACGAGCGCCGCGGCCGGCGCCGCCGCGACCGCGCTGCGCGGCGTCGTGGGCCGGCTCGGGGACGAGATCACGGGACAGGCCGCGGACGCGGCGGCCCGGCTGGAGACGTCCGCCGAGGCCGCCAGGACCGAGCTCGGGGCACTCCAGGCGACCGGCCGCGCCACGCTGCGCGAGGTCGGGGACCAGGTGGAGGAGACCCTCGCCGGGCTGGCCGAGCGCGTCTCCCAGGCCACCGACGGGCTCGTGGCGGCGGGCGGCGGCTTCGCGGCCGAGATCGGCGCGTCCGGCGGGCGGGCGGCCCGCGACATCGGCCACACCTACCAGGAGGCCGTCGCGGCGGCGGCCGTGGACCTAGAGGAGAAGATGATCTTGATCGGCGAACGACTGAACACGGCGGTGCGGGAGATCCGCGAGACCTCGCGCGAGCAGGCGGAGTCCGCCCGGGCGGCGGCCGCCCCGGACCTGGACGCGGCCTGGCGCGCGGCGGTCGCCGGCGGCCCGGCGGCGTCCGGCCTGCTCGATCGGCTGCTCGGCGACGTGGTGCTCCGGCTGGTCGACCCGCTCACCGAGGCCGCCCGGTGGCGGGCCCTCGGCCCGGAGGACGTCGCGACGGACCTCACCTGCCTGCTCACCCGCCTCGGCGACGGCCCGCGGCGCGAGCACCTGGTCTTCGGCGTGGGCGCCGGGTCGGTGACCGTGCTCAGGACGGACGGCCCGGCCCAGGCGTACGGCCCCGAGGAGGGCGGGCCCGAGCGGGGCAAGGAACTGCTGCCCACGTCACCCGGCGCCGTGCGGTGGGAGCGGTTCTCGACCACGGCCGGGGAGGTCACCGTGGCGTGCACGGCCTCCACGACCCGCCTGCTGTCGGGGCCGCGGTTCGCCGACCGGATCGCCGCGGAGTGGCTGGACGGGCCGCCCGCGCTGATCCGCTTCCTCGGGCACCTCGCCCTCCCCGAGCCGCAGAGCCGGGGAGACCGGACGGCGATCGTGCTGTGGGAGAAGAAGGCGGGCCGGGAGGACGGGTGATGGCGCGGAACCGGGAGCCGGGCATGTCCACGACCGCCGTGGCGGGCTGGCTGTTCGCGGACCTGCTGGCCGCGCTCGTGCTGGTCGTCCTCGGTGCCGAGGTCTCCGCCCCGGCACCGGGGACGGCCGCGAGACCCCCCGCGTCCCCGGCCCCGGCGCCGTCGCCCACCGCGCCGTCCCCATCCCCGGTGGTGATCAGCGTCTCTGATTGGCTTAGCGATCCTGTGCGTTACACAGAATCAAGGCACAACGAGCTGCCCGGTATTCACCGATCGTCTTCGTGCCCTGGTGCCGGCAACTGGAGCCGCCGGCCCGTCGAGCACGTCCCTCCGGACGCCGACCGGTCAGGCATGCACAGCCCGACCGGGGAGGGTGCCCGACGTCGCCTGGGCGCCGGGCGTGCTGGTAACAGCATGCCACGGCATAACTACGATTCGCTAATCGAATCAGAAAGCCTGTCGGTGAAGCCGAAGGTCTTCTCGCGCGCGGTGATGCGGGACTTCCACGACGGCGCCCTCTCCCCCGGCACCGCCCGCCTGGAGATATACTAAGGAGAAACTATGCTTCTGGACAATTTCGAAGCCCTGACCTGCGGCGATGCCATTTCCAGGGTCCAGTAACCGCGTTTCCCTTTAGTACCTGTTCACCGGCGAGTAACCGGCGGGCGGTCCGCGGACGGTGGGCCGATCCGCGGGCCGCGGAGCCGGAGATCAGGACACCGGAAGGCTCGCCGCGCGCAGGGCCGGGGGGACGAAGAGCCAGGCGGTCTCGGAGAACTGCTTCTCCGGGATGACGACGGCCGCCTGGTGGAAGTCCGCGGGCATCAGGTCCTCGTACCCGTGGGCGACCACCTCCCGGTACAGGGAGTCGGTGACGGCGAAGGCGATGTCGGCGGACCTGTCCCCCGCGAGGGCGTCCCGGAGCGGCCTCGAGTCCAGGACGCGGTTCACCGCGATCGACGCCGCGCCGACGTAGCCGTTCGCCGCCTCGCGGATGATCCCCCGGCACAGCGCCACGCGCAGCCGGAGGCGGTGGTGGTCGTCAAGGCCCGCGTTGGCGTCCTTGAGCTCGATGCGCAGCCCCCGGATCAGCTCGGGGATGACCACGGTCTCGTCGATGCCCGGGGGGAGGATCGCGAACTGGCCGTCCCCCGACGGCTGGCGGCCGACCTCGGCCTCGGCCACGCCCGCCCGGCGCCGGGCGCCCTCCAGCATCCGGACCAGCCGCTTCTGGGCGGCCTCCTGCTCGTTGTCGTCGAACCTGCTGTACTTCTCGATGTCCGCGCTCACGCACAGGCGCACGGCCGCGCGAGCGCGCGGGGAAGGTGCCGGCGGCGGTCCGTCGTGGCCGGTCACGGGCAGCGGCTCGCTGAACGTCTCGGGCGTGGACAGACCGGTGGGCAGGACGTTCGTCCGCTGACGCCGGGTGCGGGTGATCTCGGTGGTCAGGGACGCGCTCCCTGCCAGGTCGGGGATCCCCACGGGCAGCTCCACCAGCGCGTGCAGGCCGTACCTGCGGCGCAGCGCGCCTCCCTGCCGGGCGGTCACGGTGTAGCCGAACCCGTCGGTCCTGCGGATGCCGAAGACCTCCGGCTCCTCCTCGCCGGGGCCGGAACGGCGCAGCCGGCTCCACATCCACCGGCCCCTGCGCGCGTCGGTGGCCGGTGGCGCGGGCCAGGGGCCGGTCACCTCGTCCCAGGCGCCGTCGTCGGCGCGCACGCTGAGCGGCGTGGCCTCGTCGATCAGGCGCACCTCGAAGCGCACGCGCGTGTAGCGGCGTTCGGCGGGCAGCCCCTCCAGGTCGAAGGCGAACAGCACGCCGTAGTAGTCGATGCCCAGGCTGCGGCGACGGCCGCGCAGCGCGGGCGAGAGCCACTCGTCCGGGACGACGTAGGCCAGCGGGCGGGCCATGACCGCGCCCGACTGGCGCGACCACTGGTCGCCCGTGCCGAGGAACCGTTCGGTGAGGAACAGGTCCGGGCGGGACAGCACGTCCCGCGCGTCCAGTTCCGGCTCGTCCTCGAGGAGGTCGGCGCTCGGCAGGTCGTTCATCGGACCGGCTCCATTCTGTTCGTCCACGACTTCTCTCGCTCAACCGCAAGCACGGCTCAAAGCCCGTAATAGGTGCAGGCCGCCCACACGTGCGGCTCCCGGGAGGTCGACAGCTCCGCCGCCGCCTCGGCCTGCGCCCGTCTCAGCGCGCTCACCGGCCGCAGGCCGTCCTCCAGCCAGCAGCCGTGGAACTCCGCCATGACGTCCAGGGTGGTGACCTCGCCGACCCGGTACAGGGTCATCAGCAGGCCGCTCGGCCCGGCGGCCAGGAAGGCGCGGCTGAGCCCGATGACGCCGTCCGGCGTGACGTCGCCTGCCCCGGTCTCGCACGCCGCGAGGATCACCAGGTCGGCGGCGAGGTCCAGGGCGGGGATGTCGCGGGCGCGCAGAAGCCCGTCGTCGGCGTCCGACCCGGCGAGCGCGACGTAGGACATCATCGGGTCGTTCTCGACCACCTTGGCGTGGGTGCCGAAGAACAGCACCGTGCCCTCGGCGCCCGCCTCCCGCAGCGTCACGAACCCGGCGTCCGGCCCTCGGTGGACGCGGCGGCGGCCCTCGGCGTAGTACCCGGCGATGTCGCCGAACCGCCGTTCGAGCACCTCCAGCGGCTCCGAGCCGTCGGTGAGCGGCGCCGGGTCGATCAGGGCGACCAGCGACGGCGGCGCCTCGGCCGCGCGCGCCCGGCGGGCGGCCAGGTCCGGCAGGATCGCCAGCGCGGGAAGCACCCGGATCGCGTGCCGGTGGACCAGATGGGTGCCCTCCGCGTCGAGCAGCGCGCAGAACGGCACCTGGAACAGCTCGGCGTGCGGCACGACCGTGACGGGGGTGTCGGGGTCGGCGGGCAGCAGGTCGGCGGGGATGACCTGCCACAGCTCGGCGTGCAGCAGGCGCAGCGCGTCGGCCATGTCCCTGCGGAGCGGGTCGGTGAGCCGGCCGAGCTCCGCGAGCCGCCTGAACGTGCCGACCGCCTCGGCCAGCCGGCGGCGGTCCAGCGGGCGGCGGATCACCCTCATCGGCCCGCCCGGGGGGACCACCCAGATCACCAGCAGGTCTCCGGCGAGGAAGTACTCCACGACGGTCGCGTCATGCGCGGCCAGGATCTCCGCGAGCCGCGTGCGGTCGACGACGCCCGCCGCTTCCAAACCGGGAGGCGCCGGGCGGTCCGACCGGGCCTCCCGGAGGTCGGCGAACGCGCGGGCGCGGGACATCTCCGAGGCGACCAGGGCATCCTCGGGGGCGTCCAGGTCCAGCAGCAGGGTGGCGATGCGCTCGTAGAACGGCATCGCGCGCCGGGTCGACTGGATCCTGTCCCAGTCGTCGTCCAGCAGCGCCCGGGCCATCTCCACGTACCGGCTCGCCAGGCGCACGCCCTCCTGGGTGCCGTCGCGCAGCCGCGCGGCCCCGCCCGCCGCGTCCGACCGGGCCAGCCGGTCGCGCAGCAGGTCGAGCTCGCCGGCCCCGTCCCGGGCGAGGATCGCGAAGAGCTCCCTCGGCGCGGGAACCTCGTCCTCGCCGAGCACCTCGGTGTAGACGCGGCCGGTGTGGTCGGAGGACGCCCAGGGCGCGGGCACGGCGGCACGCAGCCCATCCGCGGCGGCGGCCAGCGCCCCGTCCAGCTCGGACGCCGCCAGGGTGAGGGCCGTGGGGTTCTCGGGCGCGGGCCGCAGGCGGCCGATGACCTCCTCCAGCGGGGCGAGCGCAGCCACGGCGTCCGACGCCGCCGCGTGGACCTCGATGGCCGTGACCAGGTCGGGCCCGCCGCGCAGCCGCTCGCGGGCGTCGGCGGCGGCCTGCCTGAAGTACCGGAGCCGGTCGGCCAGATCCGCGACCGAGGCCCGCGTCGAGCGGACGACGCTCCGCCACGGGCTCAGGGTGGTCACGCTGGTGCGGCGCAGGTCCGCGAGCACGGCCAGCAGGTCCTCCATCCGCGCGTGGTCCGAGCGGGCGAACGCGCAGCGGATCCGCGCCTCGACCAGCCCGAGGCGGTCGAGCACGTCCTTCCCCATGTCGCCGGTCGCGGGCGGGTCCGCGTACAGCCGGGCCGCCCGCTCCAGCACCCGGTCCGCCTGGCCGTAGCGGCCGCTCGTCTGGAGGTCGATGCCGAGGTGGCGCAGCGCCGTCCGGTCCTCGGCCGTGAACGCGTCGTCGGCTTCTTCGTCCGGATCGTCCCGGACGAGTACGGCCAAGCGCAGGTCCCCACCCTCGGGGACGAGACCGGCCGCGACGTCCGGGCCGGGCGCGAGGCGCAGGAACCCGCGACGGCCGAGCGCGTCGCCGGGCCCTGGCCGAGTCACCCGGTTCACGGGACCGTATGGCACGGACCAGAAGTCCTCGCCGGCCACTCCCCCCGCGCGCTCCGAGCCCTCCCCCGCGATGGGCACTTCCGCGTCCCCTGAGCTTTCCCCCACGTCCCTTGAGCTTTCCCCCGCGATCGCCACTCCCCTCGCGTACCCCGAGCTCTGCCCCGCGCCCGCCGCGTACCCCGGCCCCTCCCCGGTGGCGGCCGTTTCGGTGCGGGTGCTCACGGTAAGGCGGCCGCCGGGGCCCAGCGCCGCCCGCCACCGCCCGCGCAGCGACGCGTCCGCGAGCTTCGCGCGCAGCCGCTCCACCGCACCGCCCGGCGCGGGGGACGGCGGCGCGGGGTCAGGGTACGGATCCGGCCCGGGCGGGCCGCCGCCCTCGCCGGGCACCCAGTCCGCCTCCACCCGCCGCCCGGAGAACGTCGCCTCGTACCGGCCGGCGACCCCGTCGGCGCCGACGCCGCCCAGCCACAGCCTGCCCGTCACCTGGTCGCCGGCCACGTCGATCCGCGCGCCGCCCCGCCGCGCCTGGACCAGCCCGGCGATCGGCAGCCGCGGCTCCCGGTACGCCCAGAACGCCCCGACCGGGTCGGACGGCCCCGGGTCGATGACGACCTCGACGATCCCGCCGCTCGCCGTGACGCGGGAGCTGTCCGGCTCGGCGGCGATCATCATCATGTCGCCGGGAACGGTGACGGTGTCGGTCGCCAGGGTGACGTTGACGGCGAGCGGCGAGCCGGGCGGCGGTTTCTCCAGGTACAGCATCGCCGGCTGCTCGGGCAGGCGGATCCCGTTGTGGGTGCCCCGCAGGGTGACGGCGTACGAGGTCGGCACCGGGACGTCTCCTATCCGGCGGACGACCGGGCCCGCCTCCTGTTCGTGTAGCGGCACGAGCCGCTGCCGCACGCGCGCGATGACGCTGCCGAACCGGCCCGGGCCGAGGTAGAGGACGTCCAGGGTCCACGCGCCGCCGGCGTCCAGGGTCAGGTAGCCGTCCACCGAGGCGGGCCGTCCCTCGCCGGGCGGGCTCTCGGCGGCGAACTCCAGCGAGCCGCCCGCCGTCCACCAGTTCCCGCGCAGCGTCGCTGATCCCAGGCGGGCGGCGAAGGAGCCGTCCGGTGAGAGGGACAGGGTGTCGTCGGTGAAGGCGCGCGCGACGAACGCGTCCCTGGGCCGTGGGGGCGCCAGGTGCCAGCCGTCGAGGGTGCCATCGGGACGGGTTCTCGGCTCGGCCTGCTCGACCTCCGGCGTCTGTCCCCGCAGGACGCGGTCCGGACCGCTCATGTCACTCCTTCTCCGAGCTTTCCGGATTTACCGGATATTCCGGGTTTGCCGAGCCCCCACAGCTCCCCCAGTACTCCTGATGCGAGTGCTCCGGGTCCTGGTGCCACAAGTGCCTCGGGTCCTGATGCCACGAGTGCCCCGGGTGCTGCGAGTGCTCCAGGTCGCCGGGGTGCTGCGAGCCCTCTGGGTGCTCCGAGTACTGCGAACTCTCCGGCTGATCTGGGCTCTCTGGGCCGAAAAGCCGGATCCAGGCGGGCATAGGAGACTTCACGCCCGCCACCTCCACGCCCACCCGCCGGAACCGGTCCTGGCGCAGCACCGGGAACCCCGGGTGGGTGATCTCGTCGAACAGCGGCGCAGAGATGATCAGCGCGAGGTCGCGCCGCGGGTCGGCGGACAGCTCCGCGTCCAGCGTCTCGACCGCGCACATGCCGCAGACCGCCGTCACCGCCCGGCCCTCGAAGCCGTCGCGGCCCAGCCGGGTGATCCCCTGGTGAAAGGCCACCCGCAGACGCCCGGCGTCGGGGCGCCGCGCCGCACGGCGCAGCTCCCGGGTGAGGTCCTCGACGACGCGGGCCTCGTGAACGCCGGGAGGCATCACCAGCACGACCCCTGCCGGGTCCCCGGCGCCGTGGCACTGCTCCTGCACGAACACCCCGTCCAGGCCGGCCGCCGCGCAGGCCTCCCGTACGACGTCGAGCAGCAGGCGGTGCGGGTCCGCGGCCCGCGCGCGCGACGGCCACCGCGCGCGGACGGCCGCGCACAGTCGCCGTACCGGATCGGAATCCATATCGCCCCTTCGCCGCCGGCGTGCGCCGGACCGGTCACTCCCCCTCACCTTGGGGCCGGGGCGCGGGCCACACCCCGTATTCCGGCGGGATCTCGGAGATTCCCGCGATGGCGTGCAGGGCGGCGGGGTCGCTGATCAGGATCCGCCGGTATCCGGTCTCGACCACTCCCCTGTGGCGCAACGCGCGCAGCTCTTTGTGCACGGTGGGCTCGCGGGCCCCGGCCAGCGCGGCGAGGTCGGGCTGGGTCAGGGCGAGCCGGATCTCGATGCCCTCCGGCACCCGCTCCCCGTGCTGGGCCGCGAGCTGGACGAGCACGCGGGCGAGGCGCAGCGGCGCGGGCGTACTGCCGTACTCGATGCGGTGCCAGGTGGAGTTGCGCAGCTTCGCCGTGACGACCCGATACACCGCCCGTGACACCGCGGGATTGTGGTCGAGGAAGTCGAGGAACTCCCCCTGGCCGATACGGCGCACCACGGACGGTTTGACGGCGATGACACTCGCCACGCGCGGCTGGCCGTCCAGGCTGGCCAGCTCGCCGACCAGGTCGCCGTCGGTCCTGATGGCGAGCAGGACGGTGTGACCGTCGGCGGTGTCGCTGACGACCTTGACGCACGCGTCGATGAGCAGCAGGACGTGCCGGGAGTCGGGGTCCCCCTCGCGCAGCAGGGTCTCACCCGCGCCGAACTGCGTCGCGGTGCCGAGCCTCAGCATGAGGTCCCGCGTCGCGGGCTCCAGGCTGCCGAGAAGACTCCGGGCGGGCCAGTTTCCTAATCGCCGAGGTCCCGGGCCACGGCCCTTCATGCGGCCCTCCGCGCGTCACATGAAGAATTCACGGCCACGAGCCGGACGCCGCCGGCGGCCGGTCGAAGACGGGCGCTGGGCAACACCGATTCACGCCTGCAGGGGCGTGTTCCGTCGCTCATGTCGACCTCCGGTGGGGGACCGGGTGCTCGGTTTTGGAACGATGCAGTTCGCGCGCGGGACGCTAGGTGCGCCCTTTCCCGCGCTACGGAAACAGTAGCCAGCCAATGGCGGAGAGTGTGCGAAATTGCCCGATCATTCCCAAGAAGCCCGAGCGAACCCCCGATGCCCCGACTCCGCGACGACGGACCGGGGTCCCGGTACTAATGGCGCAGGATCCAACGGATATGCCTTTCACCTGCGCTTATGCAGAGGTCTCAGGCTGATAGGCCAGAGGATGCCCTCGCACCCTGCTGCGGGGGCATCCGCATGTCGGGACCTGCGGTGTCGTCGTCTACGACAGCGGGCCTGCCGGCGCCGTGCGGCTCCTCGACCCGTCCTCCCGATGGAGTCTTGCAGCCCAGCCCGACAGGGGCGCCGCACCAGTTGGCACGGCGGAGTTTCCGGTCATGTGGCCAGGTCCAGCCATTCCCCGACGGCCAGCACGTGTGCGCGCCGTCCGGCGTGCGTGCGGAACTCATTCTCCGGGTCCAAGACCTCGACGTAGCCCGCGATCTTGTCCGGCTGCTCCGCCTCGTAGTGCATCGGCACTGCGTACCGGGCGTCGAGGATCTCCGCGGCCGCGGCGGCCTGCATCGGGTCCATCGCGGCGGGCAGCGGGCTCGGCGGCTGCAGGTGCGGCGCGTCGACCACCGCGCCGTTGGCGGGCAGGAACACCGCGTCGAACGGGCTGAACCGGCGCGCGATGAGCCACCAGTAGCCGTGGAACATCGTGTCGCCGCCGTGGAAGACCCGTTGCCCGTCGGCCTGCACCACCCAGTTCAGCTGCGGGTCGCCCAGCCCGTCGACGGAGGGGACCGCGGTGACGCGGAACGGCCCGACTTCGCGGGTGGACCAGGCATCCACGACCTCGGCAGCCAGCCGGTGCAGGGCCAGCTCGCGCTCGGCCAGCAGCGTCGTCACGTTGTCCACGTCGTCGCCGTGACCGGGCGCCGGTCGCAGCACCGGCGCCCCCGGCGTCAGCGCGTCCGCAAGCGCGGACGCGTCGGTGTGGTCCCGGTGCAGGTGGGTGACCAGTGCGGCGGTGACCTTCCCGCTCGGCACCACCAGCCCCTCGCCGGGCTTCCACCCCGTGAACAGCGGTGAGAGGTCCCGCGCGTAGTCGATCACCAGTCGCTTGCCGCCTGCCTCGACCTCCAGTCCGGCCCAGCCCAGTCGTCGCACCCGCATCTCGCACTCCTTCGTCCCGGTGGTTGCCGCCGAATTTAGCGTACGGTCGTTCGCCAAATCAATAGCGAACACACGTACGCTATCCTCGTCGCATGTCACCACGACGCTCAGCGGCCGAAGCGCAGGCCACCAGGGGCCGGATCCTCGGCCGTGCCGCCGAGATCGCCTCCGAAGAAGGGCTGGACGGCATCACCATCGGCCGGCTCGCCGAGGAGCTGGAGATGAGCAAGTCCGGGGTGCACAAGCACTTCGGCACCAAGGAGACGCTGCAGATCTCCACGCTGGACAAGGCGTTCGTGGACTTCTGGCACCGGGTGGTCGAGCCCGCACTGGCCGAGCCGCCGGGTCTGCGGCGGCTGCGCGCGGTGTGCGCCAACTCCGTGGGCTACCTGGAAGCGCCACTGCTGCCCGGCGGCTGCCTGATGACCGCGGCGCTCACCGAGTACGACGGCCGCCCCGGCCGGGTCCGTGACGCGGTGGCCGAGGTGTGGTCGCGCTGGCGGGAACAGCTGCGGGCGGACCTGACCGCGGCGGTGGAGAACGGCGAGCTACCCGCCGGGTTCGACGTCGACCAGGCGCTGTTCGAGATCGTCGCCGCCGGGCTGGCACTGAACGCGGCCATGCAGCTCCAGCACGACCAGGCGGCCGCGGACCGGGCCCGCCGCGCGATCGAACGGGCCTTTGACCAGTCCTGACCGCACGCCGGCACTGGCCGAGCACGCCAAGCGAGAGGCGATCGAGCAGGCTCCCACCGACTTCGCCACCTTAGATACGACCGCCTGACCTGGTGCCGCGCACGGGGCGGGCCGTGATCAGCAGGGGCAGGGCACCTGCCGGGGCCAGTTCCGTTCGCGCTTGCACTGGGCGACCCAGCGTGCGAGGTGTTCCTGGTATGCCTACATCCGGGCATACGCCGCGCCGACCAGTTCCAATCTTCGACGGTCAACGCTGCCGCAAGCACGCGGTTGTACGCCGAGCTGGAATCAAGGCCGCGCCCCGAGCCACCACTCAGCCCACCTCACCCGCCTTGACCCCCGCCACGAACGCCCGCCACGCGCCAGACGAAACCCTCATCAGGGGGCCGCTCGAATACTTACTGTCCCGTAAGACCCACCCGCCGGCATCGAGGTATGCCACCTCAACACAGTTGTCACCAGCAGCGCTGAAAGTACTCTTGCGCCACACAAACAGCTTCGTCTCGTCCACGGCATCCGCCTTTACGGTCGCAGTTGATCTGCCAACGAGGCCACGTACGCGACAGAATCTTCGACGGTCAACGCTGCCGCAACCACGCGGTTGTAAATCAGGGTATATGCCTGAAGTTCCGATGGTCGTTCCAGGAACAAGTTGTCGGTCGCGGTCTCCAGATAGACGACGGACGGATCAAGATCACCGGGAAAGTCCAGGATCACGAAGGAGCCGTGCATAGCGGCATGGGCACCTATCGAGTCCGGCAGCACCTGAATCGTCACACTGGACCGCTTCGCGGTCTCGACCAGGTGGAGGAGTTGTTCCCGCATGATCTCCTCTCCGCCGACCACCTTCCTCAGAGCAGCCTCATCCAGTACGGCCCACAACTGTGGAGGGTTGTGCCGGACAAGGAGCCGCTGCCGGGCCAGCCTCGCCTGGACCTTCCGCCCAATCGCCGTCTCGTCATCGACCAACACTTGGCCGCCCCGGAAAATGGCCTCCGCGTATCCGGGCGTCTGAAGCAGGCCAGGGACGGTCAGGGCCTCATAGGTGCGGATCTGGGAGGCCTCAGCCTCGAAACCGGGCAGTGAGCCGCTGAATACGTCGCGATACTGCGCCCACCAGCCCTTTTCGCGACTCTGCCGAGCAAGGTCTAGGATCGCTTCCCGCACATCCCGATCCGTGACCCCGTATAGATCGAGAAGAGCGCGGATGTTGGTTGTATCCGGTCTCACCCATTTGTTCGTCTCCATGTGGGTGAGGCGGCCGCGCGACCACTCCAGACGTTTGCCGACCTCATCGACTGTCAGTCCCGCTTCCTCCCGCAAGCGGATGAGTTCCGCGCTGAGACGACGCCGCTTGATCGTAGGACTACCTGTCACGATATAAGCCTCCCTACCAGCCCAAATGGCCGACGCTAGCTCATTTTGGACACTTTATTTTGGGGTTGAAAATCTCATGTCCAAGCGCCACCATGTGACGAGTATGCATCACTCCAAGTGACGGTGTTGTCGCTATCTGGAGATCGACCTCAACTTCTCCAACACAGGGGCGGCTAGGTGGGCAGGCGTGGACCGAACGGTCGGCACAGGCAAGGCGTCATCACTGAGGACATGCCACGAGGAAGCTGGGACACCACCGAGCGCGCCTTAGCCCAGCAGTTGAACGAAGTCGAGCCGGCATGGACGGTCTGGTACGGGGTGGGAAGCCGCCGCTTCTTCGCCATCGCGACCTGGGGCACCTCCACGCCTTTGATCGTCGAGGGTCGTTCCATCGACGAGGTACGTGTGCTCATGCGGGAGGTGGAGTCCGAGTCCCCGCCGTATGCCGAGCACGTCCCGCACGTACCAGCACCCACCTCTCAAACCCATGTCCTCACCACGCCCACTCCCCATGGAGCATCGATGACGAGAACGCCGGACGGTCTTCGTACCGTCACCTGGGACATCCCGCACGACCTCGCGGCGGTCGGCAAGGCTCGGCACATGGCGAACGAGGTCCTCACCGGGTGGGGGCTGAGCGACCTCGCCGATGACGTGGTACTGGTGATCGGCGAATTGCTGAGCAACGCCGTCTCCCACGGCGCGCCGCCGATCCGGCTCTCCCTCTGGGCCACCGCCGACGACCTGTGCGTCCGCGTGACCGACCACGGCCCCGAGGCACCACGACACCTCGACCTGGGCCCGCACGCCGTCCACGGCCGTGGCCTCCCCATCTTCGCAGCACTGGCCGGGGCAAGACCGTATGGGCACGATGGAGAACGGCCCCCACGACGACGGAAACGAGAGCTTCCCGATCAGGCCCTCGTAGCGCCCAGTCCGCGATCGAACCTTTTGGCCGGAACTTTGGCCGAGACCCAAGCTAGACGTAGCATCGTTCTATGGAGCTCATTCCGATCAGTGAGGCGAAGGACCGGTTGACCGAGTTGGCCGACCGCGCCGCACGCGAGCACGATCACTTCACGCTCACCAGGAACGGCCGCCCTCATGCCGTGATCTTGTCCGTGGCCGAGTGGGAATCCCTGCAGGAGACACTGGAGATCCTCTCCGACCCGGAGATGCGCGCCGATCTGGTCGAGGCCGCAGCCGCCGAAGAGCGAGGCGATGTGACCTCTGAAGAGGAAATGGCCGCGATCATGGCAGCACGCTTCGGCAAGGCGAGTGCATGAGTGACCGGTACACCATTCTCCTCGATCCACCTGCCCGTCGAGCCCTGGCCACCGGTCTTCCCGAGGTGGTGGCGGCAGCAGCCTGGGAATTGATCACCGGCGCGATCGCCCGAGAGCCATGGCGCGTGGGAAAGCCTCTCCATGAACCGTATGAGGGGCTCCATGTGGCTCGACGTGGGACTTATCGCGTCGTCTACCGCATCGACGAGGACAAGCACAGCGTGACCATCCAAACAATAAAACACCGTCGCGACGCTTACCGTCCGTAACGTTGACAGATCGGACATTCCGGTCACCCGGCGGCGCCGTAGGACGTGGCAACGGCCGCGGACGTTTGGAACGACCTCGCAGACGTGCGTCGGCGGACGACTCCCCGGTGTGGAAGAGGGAGATGTGGGTGAGCCCAGGACGACAGGCCAGGCTCACCCACCGGGGTGAGGCAACATGCGGACCGTCTGGGTGTGTCAGACGATCGGGGGGCGGCCGAGGCGGAGCATGCGCCAGGCTGTGCGCCACGCCATGGGGCGGCGCTCGCCGGCCGGTTCGCGGATGCCCTCCACGAAGCCGCGGAACCACGACCGGATCGCCAGGCCCGAGCGCTCGCGCAGGAGCGTGAGCATGATCCAGTCCAGGAGGTACAGCGCCGCGAGCGGCCAGGGCAGGTTGCGGCGGGCCAGCCAGACCCGGTTGCGCGCGTTGAGCCGGTAGAAGTCGGCGTGGCGCGTCGGCGGGACCTGCGGGTGGTACATCACGCAGTCGGCGTCGTACTCGATGCGGTAGCCCTCGCCGAGCAGCCGCCAGGCCAGGTCGGTCTCCTCGTGCGCGTAGAAGAAGTGCCCGGGAAGGCCGCCGACCTGTAGGTACGCCGAGCGCCTGATGGCGGAGGCGCCGCCGAGGAAGGTGGTCACCGGTGAGGAGCGCTGCGGGTCGCCCGCCCGCAGCCGGGGGACGTGGCGGCGCTGGCCCACGCCGCCGTCCGGGTCCATGACGCGGAAGGACAGCACCGCGAGGTCGGGCTCGTCGGCGAACCGCTGGCGGACGTGGGCCGCCACCTTGTCGTCGGCGTACCAGCCGTCGTCGTCGAGGAACATGACGACGTCGCCGCCGCACTCGCGGACGCCGTGGTTGCGCCCCTCGGGGATGCCGACGTTGTCCGGGATGCGCACGGTGCGCAGGGACCCCGATCCGCCGCGCGACATGGACGCGAGGGCGGGGACGTCGGCGCCGTTGCCCACGACGACGACCTCGACGTCGCCGTCGGTCTGCGTCAGCGCGGACTCGACCGCGCGATCAAGCTCGGCGACACGGTTACCCATGGTGAGGATGACACAGGAGATCTTCAACGCGTCATCGTCCCGACGCATGGAGAACGCATGTGTTCATGATCACCGAGTCTGTGTAAGGGGGCAATCCCGGCTGTGTCTGCATACTGCGAATTAAGCGTATCGGAACTGTCAGGAAACCCCCACCAAACTTTGAATGACGAAGGGGCGGTGACACTTGACAAACTTCGATCCGATAGTTGTGGGACGCCGACAGGGCGCCGTCGGTTCCGAGGCTCTCTCATGTCACGCAAGCCGCCGGGAGGCCAGGATGCTCACCAGGTGAAGGACGGTTTGCAGCCCCGCGAACAGCACGCACGCGACGGTCAGCACCTGCGTCGCGGTCAGACCGCCCGCCACGGCGTCCCAGACCGCCGCGACGACGGCGATCAGCGACAGCTCGACGGCCTGGATCACCCGGTGGAAGCGCAGCGCCGCCGCGACCTTCCGCGCCGCCCCGAGCCGCCGCGACTGGAACTGCTCGGCCGCGGCCTCCGTGGTGGCCGTAAGCCCCGAACGGGCGCGGGCGACGTCCACGAGATCGGTCTCGGACTTGATGAGGATGGCCCCGAGCGCGGCGGCGACGCCGAGCACGGTGTACCAGTCGGGCAGCGTGGCCGACGCCCGGAACCCCAGGCCGATCAGCAGCGCCGCCTCGGCGAAGTAGTGGCCGACGCGGTCGAGGTAGACGCCCGTGATCGACGTGCGGTGGGTCCAGCGGGCCAGCTCGCCGTCGGAGCAGTCGAGCAGCAGGTAGACCTGGATGAGGACGGCCGCCGCGACGGCCGCCCACAGCCCCGGCAGGGCCAGCACCACGCCCGCCAGGACGCCGGCGACGATCATCAGGCCGGTGACCTGGTTCGGGGTGATCGCGGTGCGCGCCAGCGCCCACGTCACGTAGATCGACAGCTTGCGCATGTACAGCGCGCCGGCCCAGTGCTCGCCGGAGTTGCGGCCCATGGTGGTCTGCGGCTGGGCGACCGCGCGAAGCTCAATTACCGACGGCCCGGACATATCGCTCCACCCGGTCACGCACCTCGGCCTCGGACAGGCGCAGGTGCTCAAGGATCGTGTACCGCCCGGGACGGGTCGAGGGCGCGAGCATGACGGCGGCGCAGAACTGCTCGTTCGTCAGGCCGATGTCGCCCGGGGTCACCGGCAGATCGTGGGCGCGCAGGCACTCGACCACCAGCGACAGCGGCCGGTGCTCCTCGCGCAGGAAGTGGCAGAACGCCGCGCCGATGCCGGCGAGCTCGCCGTGGTTCGACGTCCCCGGGTAGAGCTGGTCGATGGCGTGCAGGATCTCGTGGTCGCCGCCGCTGCTCGGACGCGAGGACCCCGCGACGACCATCGACATGCCCGAAAGGATCAGCGACTCGGCGAGCACCGTCAGGAACGCGTCCGACTCGATCGAGTCCTGGCGCCCCAGCACGGCCTCGGCGGCGGTGCGGGCCATCGAGACGGCCAGACCGTCGATCGGCTCGCCGCGCTCGACGTTGCCGAGCTGCCAGTCGTCGATGGCGGACAGATTGCTGATCACGTCCCCGACGCCCGCGCGGACGAGCCGCGGGGGCGCGTCGTGCACGAAGTCGAGGTCGACGAGCAGCGCCAGCGGCATCGGGACGCCGAACGACCCCTTGCCGCCCTCGTGCTCCAGCGAGGACACCGGCGAGCAGATGCCGTCGTGCGAGAGGTTCGTCGCCACGGCGACCATCGGGATGCCGGCGAGCGACGCGGCGTACTTGGTGACGTCGATCGTCTTGCCGCCGCCGATGCCGACCACGGCCTCGTACGCGCCCTTGCGCAGGTCGGCGCCGAGGGAGACGGCCGCGTCGACCGAGCCGTCGGGGACGCGGAAGACCTCCGCCTCGCCGAGGGTCGGGGCGATCATGCCGGAGATGTGGTCGCCCTGGCCGGAGCCGACCGCGACCGCGACGCGGCCGGAGGTGGCCACCCGGCTGTCGGCGAGCAGCGCGCCGAGATGGGCCACCGCGCCCCGGCGGACCTCGACGGTCAGCGGGGCCGTGAGCATTCGAGCTAGAAGGGGCATGCGGTCTCCAAGGCCGTCGTCGCGCCGGCGGGGGCGGCCGGGGCGGCTAGTACGTGCACGCGATCTCCCTGGCCTTGGCGAGGTCGTCGTGGTTGTCGACCTCGACCCAGTCGACCTTGCCGATGGGCGCGACGGCGATCTTCTCGCCGCGGGACACCATCTCGCCGTAGCCGTCCTCGTAGTAGAGCTGCGGGTCGCGCTCGAACGTGGCCTTCAGGGCGTCGGCGAGACGCTCGGCGGCCCCGGGGCGGATCAGCGTCGCGCCGATGTACTCACCGTAGGCCTCGGACGGGTCCATCAGCTTGGTGATGCGGCGCAGGTGGCCGGCCTCGTCGAGTGTGACCTTCATCTCCTCGTCGGCGAGGGTCTTCACATCGTCCACCGCGAGGAGGATGTCGCCGGTCACCGGCGCGTCGAGAAGCGTGCGCTCGACCGAGACGGGGTGGACGGTGTCGCCGTTGACGAGAAGGGCGCCCGACGCGAAGTGGTCACGGGCGCACCACAGGGAGTAGGCGTTGTTCCACTCTTCGGCCTTGTCGTTGTGCACGAGGGTGAGCTTCACGCCGTGCCGCCGCTCCAGCTCCGCCTGGCGGTCGTGGACGGCCCGCGCCGCGTACCCGACGATGACCACGACGTCCCGCAGGTCCACGGCCGCGAGGTTTCGCAGCGCGATGTCCAGGATCGTGGTCTCGCCGTCGACCGGCACGAGCGCCTTGGGCAGCGTGTCGGTGTACGGCCGCAGCCGACGTCCGGCCCCGGCGGCCAGCACCATTCCCAGCAACGTGCACTCCTCAGTCTGACTGTGAATCTGTAAGGCCAAAGGTTAGTTGCCTGGAGGTGGTGATCGTGTAATCGGGAGTTCACCTATTCGATTACAAGACCTCATCTTGGCAATGTAGGCCGTGACAGGAGTGTCACTGGGGACAGACGGGACATCCGAGCCGCCCACGTCTCGCTGAAGGGTCAAGCCCCGGTCATGTCCGGGGCCGGCCTCGGGAGGGATCCGCCGTCAGTCCTGCGCGCCGAGGTCGGCCGCCTCGACACCGGATCTGGGCGCGGCCAGCCAGCACGTGACGCTCTCCCAGCAGAACAACGCCGAGAGATACAACGCGGCCAGCACGAAGACGGCCGTCACGATGCCCAGCAGGGCGCCCATGGCGATGATCAGCATACGCCCCTCCCAGCCCAGACCCGCCGACGCGAGCCAGGTGGGCGGGTAGACGTGCTGACGGCAGCGGTAGACGACGTCGTAGTGGTGGAACAGCACCGCGCCGAGCAGGGCCAGCACCAGGAACCGTGGGACGTCCCACGCGAAGCCCACGCTGGCGATGAAGACGTACTCGGTGATCCGCAGGATGGGCGGGACCAGCCAGTCCAGACGGCCGTCGTGCGGGTGGGAACTGCCCGGGCCCGCGAGCATCAACGCCACGGCCGGCGCGAACACGGCGGGGCCGTCCGCGCCCGCGACGCCGAGCAGCAGCATCACGCCGGTGACGAACGCCCCCGCGATCGCGGGCGGCAGGGGCGGGAGCTGCCCGGCGACGAGCAGGCCCATGCCGCGCGCCAGCACACCGTCGTCGCGGTAGGTCACCACGGAACTGCGCGGCACCCGGGTCATGTGCACCGTGGTCACCTCGGGCGCGGCCTCGCGGCGCCGCTCACGGGGGTCTCTGCGGGCAGGTGTGGTGGTCATGTCAGAAAGACCTCGCGATCCTGCCGGTGAGGGTGTACAGAAACGCGAAGCCGCCCCAGGCGAGCAGCGCCACGAACGTCGCCCGCGCGTCGAACAGCGCGGCCGTCACGCCGATCAGCATCATTCGCTCGCCGATCGGCAGGACGATGATCTTTTTCAGCCAGCGCACCGTGGTGTTCCCGTCGAGGCGCGCCTGGACGCGTGCGACGGCGCCGCCGCCCGCCTCGGCTCGAGCGTCGGCGAAGGAGAAGTCGACCATGTGGCGGACGCCCTGCAGCAGCATGGCGGCGACCGCCATCGCCCAGATGCCGTCCGGCCCGAGCACCCCGGCCTCGGCGCCGCCGGCGTACCCGACGGCGAGGCCCACGTAGACGACGTACTCCTTGACGCGGTCGAACGTGGCGTCCAGCCAGGCACCGAGGGGCGAGAACATGCGGGTGTAGCGGGCGAGCTGCCCGTCCACGCAGTCCAGGACGAACGAGAGGTACAGCAGCACGGCGCCGGCCACCAGCGCGCGGCGCTGCCCCGACGAGAAGGCCACGGCGGCCATGCCGGCCAGGCCGACGGACAGGCCGGTCACGGCGTTCGGCGACAGGCCCAGCCGCGCCGCAGCCCGTACCAGGTGGCCCGACCACGAGCTGACCAGGTAGGTGGACGTGAAGCCGTCGTCGGACTTGACGGCGGCCTGCAGGCGGGCGCGGTTCTCGTCCACCTCGGCGAGCCGGGCCATCGCGGCGTCCGCCGCGGGCTGGGTCGCCACCCGCTCGCAGCGCAGCCGCCCGAGCGGCGCGGCCCGCACCGGGACGCCGACCCGCACCAGCCCGGCCAGCAGCAGGGCCGTGACCTCCGACTCGTCCGCATCGCCGAGGCGGTCTTCCTGGGCGAGGTTGGCGAGCTCGTCGGCGACGTCGGCGAAGCTCGCCAGGTCCGCCTCGCCGACGTGCAGCACGCCGCGGAAGGTCGCGTTGGGGGCGCTGACGGTGTGGAACGAGTTACCCGCCGCGACCACCCGGCCGCGCTCGGCGCGCACGGGCGGTTCCGCCGGATCGCCCTCGGCATGGCCGAAGGAGACCAGCGCGCCGGTGCCGCGCGCGGGGTCGGACAGCACCAGGGCGAGAGCCTCGGTGTGCGCCACCAGATCCCCGGGAACCACGGCCACCGGCCCCGCCCCGGACCGCGCCAGATCGGCCACCGCCCGCAGGTCCCCGGCGAGATCGCCGCTGCGCGTCGCCCTGGCCACGGGGGCCGGTCCTCGGGAGGACGTCCGCTCGGGCGGCGGGAGGGCGGCCGGGTCCGCGACGAGCAGAGCCGGGCGCGGCGCCGGGACGGGGGGCATGGGCGCGGTCGGGGGCGAGGCCGGGGACGCGGGCGTGGACGTGAGTGACGACGGGAGTGACGACTCGGGCGACGACGGTGAGGACGGGGCCGGGGGCGTCAACGAGGGCGGGCTCGGCGACGCGGGCGTGGACGTGAGTGAGGACGCGGGTGACGACTCGGGTGAGGATGGCGCCGGGGGCGTCAGGGGTGTGGACGTGGGCGGGGCGGATTGTGCGGGGTCGGCCGGCTTCGCGGCGTCGGCGCCGATCACGAGGGGCGTCGCCCTCGTGATGAGATGCACCGGCCCGGCATGAAGCGTGGCGAGCTGTCCGGTCAGGCGCTCGGTCAGCGTGCCCTCGGCGCAGACCAGGCGGGTGGCCGGGGTCGTCGCGAGCACGGCCGTCACGCGCCTGGACGCCTTGACGTGCGGAGGCCGCACCGGGGGGGCTATTGGTGCCGGCGAGGGCTGCGCGGGGGGTGGGGGCGCGGACTCGGGCAAACCGGGGTCTCCTTCCGCGACCGGGGATCGTCCACCCCGCAACGTAACCGAGCGATCACACAGCTTGCAATCCCATCCGGCGCGTCGCCCCTCGCACCGCAGGTGAAAGCCCGTCAGGCATCCTCGGCGGACGGCACCCCGCCGCGCCCACCGGTACCAGAGCGCAACGATCGTCCCGCTTCAGGAAGAACGACCCCTACCGGACACCGCCCGCGACGGACGACGACCCCGAGTGAAGGTCAGTAGAGCCAGGCGTGCACTGGTCACCGAAAGGCCCAGCCAAAACCGGCGACCAGCATCAATTAACAAAGAACCAGCGACCAAGACCAGTAATCACCAGTAATACAGCAAGAACCAGCCTCACAACACAGCCAACACGCCGTTCACGAAGCCCGGAGCCCGACCACTCTGCCCCTGCCCGGCCGACCGTCGCACCTCATCCGGCTGACCGCCCTGCCCTGCCTGTCGGCTGGGGACCGGCTCAGGGGGCGTGGGTGGCGGTGGTCAGGTGGCCCGTCAGGTCGGAGGCGAGGATGGTGACGGCCATCCGGGCGATGTCGTCCGGTGAAGGGAGGGAGTCGCCGTGCCTCGGCTCCACCGGGGGCGTGCCGGTGTCCGTCAGGGTGACGCAGTTGACTTTGATGCCGAGGTCCGCCCATTCCTCCGCCAGGGCGCGGGTCAGGGCGGCCACGGCGGCGGCGGTGGACGAACGGAGGCTCGCGTTCACCCAGGCCCCCGCGGATGCGCCGAGGGTGGACAGCAGGAGGTGGCCGCGCGTCTCGCGCAGGTAGGGCAGGGACGCTCTGGCGATGGTGACCGGGCCGAGGTGGTCGACGGTGATGGCCTCGCGGACGGCCTCCTCGCCGACCTCGTCCAGCCCGCCGCCGTCCGCGGCCCCCACCACCGGGCCGGCGACATGCACCACGTGATCCACACGGCCGCTCCGCTTGGCCGCCTGTTCCAGGGCGTGCGCGACCGACGCCGGGTCCTCCACCCGTACCCCGCTCCCGCCAGGCCCCGTCGTCCGCGAGAACACGTGGACGGTGGCGCCGTACCCGGTCGCGAGGCCGGCGATCCGCGGGCCGATACCGGTGTCGTCGCCGCCGAAGACCACCACCGTCCTGCCCTCCAGGGCGCGCCGGCAGGCGTCGGGCCCGGCCGGGGCGGGCGCGGCGCGCGAGGCGAGCTCGATGAGCTTCTCGGCGATGTGGACGTCGACCGGATGCGTGACCTTCATGTTGCGCTCGCTGCCCGGCACGATGTGAATGGGGACGTCGGGGAGGTAGCGCAGCACCACGCCGCAGTCGTCCGTCGCCGGCCGTCCCGCGAAGTCCGGGTCGCGCCACGCCCGCTCGTACGCCTCCCGGATCACCGACAGCCGGAAGCCCTGCGGGGTCTGGACGCGCCGCAGCAGGGACCGGTCCGGGATCTCGCGGATGACCTCGCCGGAGGGGCCGGGAGCGGCCACCAGGATCGTGTCGGACGACGGGATCGCGACGTTGACCGCCGAATGCGTCCGCAGCGCCTTGACGCAGTCGGAAATGATGCGCGGCTCGACGAGCGGCCGGACCGCGTCGTGCAGGAGCACGTCGCACTCGTCGGTCCCGAGCGCCTGGAGGGCCCGCCAGGTGGACTCGGTGCGCGTGGCGCCGCCCTCGACGACCTGACGGACCTTGCGGAAGCCGCCCCGGGCGACGATGCGCTCGGCCTCGGCCGTGAAGCCGGGCGCCATCAGCACGACGACCTCGTCGATCTCGGGCGCGCGTTCGAAGACCGCCAGCGTGTGCTCGATGATCGTCCGCCCGCCGAGCTTGAGCAACTGCTTCGGCCTGCCGTGCCCCATGCGCCGGCCGACGCCTCCCGCGAGCACGACTCCCACGACCCGCCGCCGCACGTCTCCTCCAGTCACCGACCGCACCCTCTTCTCGTCAGTCCCAGTGTCGTGCACCGCCCGGCCCGAGCGGCACCGGACGGGCGTTTATCCAGGTCAGGGGGTGGTCGTCCGGGTCGGTTTGCTCAGGGCCGGGGGGCTGGTGAGGAAGCCCCAGCCCCAGGAGAGGTGCATGGTGGCGTAGACGATCGGGAGGCGGGCCAGGACGCTCGCGGGCAGGCCGCGGCCGGTCAGCACCGAGCCGGCGAGGATCGCCACGACGTAGGCCGCGGGGATGAGGATGGCGGGCCAGAAGAACGGGGACACCAGCAGGCCGAGGAGCATCGCGGCCACGGCGACCGGCGGCGCGAGGTAGCGCAGGTTGATCGTGCCCTCGTGGGTGCGGGCGACGACCCGGCGCCAGCGGCCGTAGTGGAAGTACTGCTTGGCGAGGGCCTTGACGCTCGGCCGGGGCCGGTAGGAGACGCGCATGCGCGGCTGGAACCACACCAGGCCGCCGGTCTCGCGGATGCGGTGGTTCATCTCCCAGTCCTGCGCGCGCTGGAAGTGCTCGTCGTAGCCGCCGACCCGCGCCAGGGCTTCACGGCGGAACACGCCGAGGTAGACGGTGTCGGCGGGCCCGGCCTCGCCTCCGGTGTGGAAGCGGGCGTTGCCCACGCCGATCTTGGACGTCATGGCGCACGCGACGGCCTTCTCGAACGGCGTGACGCCCTCGGCGGCCATGATGCCGCCCACGTTGTCCGCTCCGGTCGCTTCGAGCGTCTCGACCGCGACCTGGAGGTAGTCCTCCGGGAGCATGGCGTGGCCGTCGACCCGGGCGATGATCCCGTTGCGGGACGCCCCGATGGCGGCGTTGAGCGCGTTCGGCGTGCGTCCGGTGGGGTTGGGCACCACGACCACGCGGGGGTCCTCGGCCGCGAGGGCGTCGGCGACCTCCTGCGTGCGGTCCTGGGACGGGCCCACGGCGAGGACGACCTCGATCGGGCCGTCGTAGCGCTGCGCGAGCACCTGTCGTACGGCCTCACGCAGGTGGCGCTCCTCGTTGAGCACCGGCATGACGACCGAGATGGGCGGCCAGACGCGTGTGGTCCGGCTTGTTCGGGGCGAGTCGGGGAACTCCTTCATGGCGGCGCTCACGCTACTGTACGAGCGGGTGGGGACGGCAACCCACGGACGCGCGAAACGTCCTCACCGACGACGCGTTCTCGTCGACGAGGGGGACACCACGGTGAGCGACGACGATTCCGGCGTTGCCGTGGGCGCGGACTCCGGCGTCCAGGTGGGCGGCGACGCCTACGGCGGGGTGCGGCTCCCGCAGCGCCGTGGGAGGCGGTCGCGGGCCGGCGCGCGGGGCGTGATTGTGGCCGGGGCCCTGTCCACCATGGTGCTGGCCGGGTCGGGCGCTCTCTGGTTCTTCTCGACGTACGCGACGAGCCAAATCAAATCGGTCGACGCGGGGACGGCCGGGTCGGACGCGCGAGGCGCGATGAACATCCTGCTGGTGGGGGTGGACAAGCGCGACGATCTCACGCGGGAGGAGCAGAATCGGCTGCACCTCGGCCGCGAGGTGGGGCAGCGCAGCGACACGATGATGGTGATCCACCTGTCGGAGGACCACGACAAGGTCACCGTGGTCAGCCTGCCCCGGGACAGTTGGGTGAACATTCCCGGCAAGGGCACCCACAAGATCAACGCGGCGTACTCCCTCGGCGGCGCGCCACTGGCCGTCCGCACCGTGAGCGAGGCCACCGGGCTGAGCATCAACCACTACGTCGAGGTCAACGTGCTCGGCTTCATCAAGGTCGTGGACGCCCTCGGCGGCATCTCGGTCTGCACGCCCGTGGCCATCGACGACCAGCACACGAAGTTCAAGCTCGCGCCGGGGACGTACGAGCTCGACGGGGCGAAGGCGCTGTTCTACGCGCGCACCCGCGCCACCGCGCGCTCCGACCTCGACCGCATCGACCGCCAGCAGCAGGTGATCTCGGCGCTGCTGCACCGCGCGCTGAGCGGCGGCACCCTCGCCAACCCGGTGAAACTGACCGCGCTGGTCGGGTCGACGCTGCAGACGCTGACGGTGGACGACGCGCTGTCCAAGGACATGCTCGGGCTGGCCAACCAGCTCAAGGACGTCTCGACCGACGATGTCGCGTTCACCACCGTGCCGCTCGCGGACGTCAACTACAGGGCGCCCACCGGGGAGTCGGCGGTGCTGTGGGACAAGACGGCGGCCCGCGACCTGTTCCGGCGCATCGCCGACGACGAGCCGCTGGTCAAGCCCGCCGTCACCAAGTCCGCCACCCCCGGCCCGTCCGCGAACTCGTCCGCGTCCGCGTCGTCGGCGTCGTCGGCGTCGGCGTCGCCCTCGCCGGACTCGGCGGACGCCTCCGCCGGGAAGGACCTGACCGTGCCGCCGGAGCGCATCGCGGTGCGCGTGGTCAACGGCACGTCCATCACCGGCCTCGGCGCGCGGACCAAGGCGGACCTGCTGCGGGTGGGGTTCCAGGTGCCGTCCGCGCCGGGCGACACCGCGACCAGGAACTACACCGACTCCGTGGTCCGCTACCCGGCCGGGCGCGAGGACTCGGCGCGTACGGTCGCAGCCGCGATCCCCGGGGCCGAGATGCGCGAGGCCGACGTCGCGGGCGTCGAGGTGATCGTCGGCACGAAGTACTCGGGCGCGCGCAAGGTGACGGTCAAGGAGGCGGTCGCGTCCCCCTCGACCTCTCCCTCGGCCTCGGACGCCCCGGTGGCCAGGACGGCGACGCAGAACATCTGCAAGAAATGACCGGTCCGTCCCGGCTTGGCGTCACCAGGTCTTGCCGGTGATGAGCTCGTAGGCCTCGACGTAGCGGGCGCGGGTGGCCTCGACGATGTCGGCGGGGACCTCGGGGGCGGGGGCCTGCTTGTCCCAGCCCGTCCCTGCGGCCCAGTCGCGGACGAACTGCTTGTCGAAGCTGTGCTGTGGGCGCCCGGGCCGCCAGTCGGCGGCGGGCCAGAAGCGCGAGGAGTCGGAGGTCAGCAGCTCGTCGCCCAGCGTGAGCGTGCCGTCGGCGGACCGGCCGAACTCCAGCTTGGTGTCGGCGATGACGATGCCGCGCTCGGCGGCGATCTCGGCGCCGCGCCGGTAGACCTCCAGGGTGGCGCGGCGGAGCTCCTCGGCGGTCTCGGCGCCTTCCTGGGCGGTCACGTCGTCGAAGGTGATGAACTCGTCGTGCTCGCCGAGCGGGGCCTTGGTGGTGGGCGTGAAGATCGGCTCGGGCAGGCGTGAGCCCTCGACGAGGCCGGACGGCAGCGCGACTCCGGACACCGAGCCGCGCGCCTGGTACTCCTTCAGGCCGGAGCCGGTGAGGTAGCCGCGCGCGATGCACTCCACGGACACCATGTCGAGCCTGCGGCAGCGCACGGCCCGGCCCGCGAACTCCGGGGGGACGTCGGTGGCCGAGATCACATGGTTGGGCACGACGTCGGCGAGCTGCTCGAACCACCACAGCGACAGCCGCGTGAGGATCTTGCCCTTCTCGGGGATGGGGGTCGGCAGGATCACGTCGTAGACGGAGACGCGGTCGGAGGCGACGAGGACGATGTCCCCGCGGTCCTCGTAGACGTCCCGCACCTTCCCGGAGTGGAGAAGCTTCACCCTGCCCCCTGCTCTGCGATCCCAGGCGGCCCTCCCGCCTCCCCGGCCGCTCTCAGGCTACCGCCGCCCGGCCCGCCGCCATCCCCCAGCCCCCGTCCGCGACACCGGCGACTGTCATACCGCGAGCACGTCGATCTCCACGGAGGCCGCCGGGCGCCGTCACGTCCTCGGCGAGGCGCTGGAGGCGGCGGGCCTGGTCAACTATCCGACCGAGTGGTGGCACTGGTCCTACGGCAACCGCTACTGGGCCTACGTCACCGGGGCATCGGCCGCGCGGTACGGGCCGATGACGCTGGCCGATCTCTGATTCCGGCGGGGCGGACGTTCTACACGCCAAAGGTTCACAGGGCCCTTAAATTTCCACCTATTTCATTATTGAATTACGGTTGTCAAGACCCTAGAGTGATCCTGGATCATGGTATGGAACGCCGCCCCCCTCTCCACCACAGGCGGCTTCGCCATGCCGGGGAAATGAATAAGGAGGTTCAATGCGACCAGCATTGTCCGGGGAATCGTCCCCCGGTGGACCTCCGGTCAAGAGCCTGCACCGGTTCGGAAACCGTCCTTCGGGGCCCGCGCGCTCACCGCGATGATCATCGTTTTCCCCGGCGTCGCCTTCGCGGGCCCGCAGCCCGCCCTCGACTGGGCGGCTCCGTTCGGAAGTCCCGCCGCTCTTTCTTTCCCCGGAGAAGAACGATGTTCGCCTCTGGTTTTCCCGGATGTCGGGGTCATGATCTCGTGCGTTGGTTGATTACCGGCACCCTCACCGTCGACATACGCATTGCCAACGAGGAGCACGTGTTATGCGCTTCAGTTCTCCGTACCGCCTGGCCTCGGCGCTTGGGGTGGGTCTCGCCGTCACCGTTGGCGCGGGTGCCGCCCTGGCGCCGGGCGCGCTCGCCGCGCCCGGTGCTCCGGGTACCCGGCCGTCGTTCTGCCAGCACGACAATCGCAGCACGCCGTTCGCGCAGTACCTGTGTGCCAAGCCCGGTGACCTGCTCGATGTCCGCATCGGCGACGTGCACCCGACCCAGCCGTCGCTGGGTTATGACGAGGTGTACTACAAGCTCGGCCGCTACACCCTCGGCAAGGACGCGATCAACAAGAAGTTCGACGACTGGTGCGAGGCCGATGGCCGGGTGGCGGCGGCGTCGGCGTCGCCCGGCGCGCGCCTGAACGACCCGTCCTCGTTCACGTGCCGGCTCCCGGTCGGCGCGGAGACGGCGGACAGCATCGCCGTCATGAAGACCGTCGTGATCGGTCCCGGCGGCGAGCCGTTCCTCACCGATGGGCACCACACGCTCACCTCCTTCTTCGAGAGCCCCGATGGTGGCGCCGACCTGCACGTGCGACTGCGGGTGCAGGCCAACCTGAGCACCCTCACCCGTCAGGCCTTCTGGAACGAGATGCGGGCGAACAAGTGGGTGTGGCTGCGCGGCCCCAACGGCAACCCGGTCAAGGTGAACAAGCTGCCGACCAGCGTGGGGCTGGCCAACTTCACCGACGACAAGTACCGCAGCCTGCTCTACTTCGGCCGCGACATCGGCTATGCGCAGAACGGGCTGCCGTTCCAGGAGTTCTACTGGGGTAGCTGGGTCCGCGACGCCAAGCCGATCGACCTGGCCAACTGGAACCAGAACGACCACGGCAGCTACCTGGCCACCGTCAAGGCACTGACCGAGGCGATCACCGCATTGCCCAAGAACACCGTCGTCGACAACGGCTTCACCGCCGCCCAGCTGGGCGCGCTGGGCCAGTGGAACGACGGCAAGGCCGCCAATAAGGGCGAGTTCGACAAGCTGAGCAAGCCGTACTCCGACGCCAAGCCCGGCAAGCTGGCGTACGCGCTGGAGTACAAGCGGGTGCACGGCCTGGGCTGAGGCCTCCGGGGCGAGTACGGCCGGGCCGTCGAGCGATCATGCTCGACGGCCCGGCCGCTGCGGTGAACGTTGCGGTGCTGAGACTGACCCAGGGGGGCCGACCGCGTCGGCTAAGGCGCGGGCTCCACTTGGACGGCGATGGTGACCGGGTCGGAGATCATGCCCTTCCTCGTCGACGTGATCAGTGCGGTGTACCAACCCTCGGCGGTGAAGTCCACCTGGCTGAGGTCGACAGCGAGGGTGGCGCTACCCGGGTTGGTGCCGGCGCCGACGTCGTTGAGGAATGCGGCGTCGTCGGCCGGACCGTGGCCGACCTGGTAGGCGATCGTGTGCCTGTTCACCGTGACTGTTGGAGCCTTCGCCGGTGTCGGGCCGGTGGTCTTGCCACCGACGGCGAACGTCGTGACCGCCGCGGCGTGGTCGCTGGCCCAGGCGTTGCGGGCGACATTTGTGGCCGAGGGCCAGCCGACCGTCAACGTGTGTGCCTCCTCGACGTGCAGGGCACCGCGGGTGTAGTGGACGTAGTCGATGCGGTCCTGCGGTTCGGGCTGCCCGTTGCCGTTGATCGGGGTGACCGGTGACCAGGTGTTTCCGGGGTTGGCGGCGGGATCGGTGTTGGCCACCCGGAACGAGTCGGCCAGCCCGGCCTTGGTGAACACGTCCGGGACGGGCCAGTCGACAGCACCTGCGTCGCAGTGCGAACCCGATGTGGCAGCGGTCCAGTCGGCACCCGAGGGCGAGGCCAGGTCGCCGAGCAGTATCACCGGCACGCTGCGCTTCAGGTCGTCCTTCATCGCTTGTGCCACCGCCTGCGCCTGCGCGTACCGAGTGGTCGACTTCTCGTGCGAGATCAGGGTCCCCGGGGCGGTCACCCCGTCGAAGCAGGCGTTGTAGGGGCCGTAGTCGGACTCGTTGAGGTGGACGTCCCACACGTGGATCGGGTTGCCGTCAACGCTGATCGTCGCCGCGACTGCCGGCGTCGAGTTGGTCGGGTACACCCGCTTCGCGGTCGTGAACGGGTAGGACGAGACGATGCCGAGGTCACCGGCCCCGTGGACCTGCCAGCCCAGCGCGGTCCCGACGGACTGCGCCATGGCGTAGCCGCCGTCCTGGAACCCAACGACACCAATGCCCTGCGAGGCGATCACGGCCAGGTTCTTCCCGGCCGCGTCGGTGACGTGCCGGCCGTTGTCCCAGGCGTTCCACGACGCGGTCTGGATTCGCGGGGCCGCGTGCAGCGCCACGACCGGCACCTCAACGAGGATGCGCGAGGTCGTGGTCCCGTTGGTCGCCGACACCGTGATCTCGCCGGCATGTTGCGGCACCGTGTCGGGGGCGGTGCCCCTGACGGTGCCGTCCGCGCTCACACTGAGCCACTCGTCACCCGAGACCTTGCTGAACTGCGTCGGCGCCGCGCCGTTCCACAGCCCGACCAGCGGCTGACTGATCGCCGCCGTGACCGGCGCGCTCGGCAGGTGGAAGGTGTCGGTGACGAAACCCGCGGGCAGGCTCGACCACGAGCCCGGCTGCACCGACAGCTTGGTCCACTGTGCATACAACGTGACGGTGCCGCCCTGCTCGGCGGTCAGGTTGTTGACGGTGGCCATGTCCTCATAGACGACCGGGCCTGTCGCGGTGGTGCTCCACCCGGCGAAGCGGAAGTGTTCGCGGGCGGAGCCGTTCGGCGCAAGCGCCGCAGCGTGGTCGTAGGAGAACGAACTGTCGTCCGTTGTGCCCCCGTCGGCGCCGTTGCCGTCGTAGTGGACCGTGTAGGTGTTCGGCGCGAACTGCGGGGTGAGCGTCACGTCCGCTGCCGGCATGGTGAAGGTGTTGTTGGCATTCACCGTCAGGCCTGCCGGAGTCTCGACCTGCCAACCCGCGAGGTGATATCCAGTCGTCGGCGCCGGGGTGAGTGTCACGGTGCCGCCCGGGGTGACCGAGTCCGCTGAAGCGGTCGCGGTGCCGTGCGCACCGGTGCCGAACGAGACCAGGTGCTGCCCCGTGCCGCGCCAGCGTGCGTAGAGCGTGACAGTCGCCCCGTCGGCCACGGCGAGGTTCGACACGCTCTCCCCGTCGCGGTAGACCACCGGCCCGGTCGGGCTTGTCGCCCAGCCGACGAAGCCGGCGCTGGTACGGGTGTAGCTGTTCGCCGTGAGGGGCGTGGACTGGTCGTAACCGATCTTCTGGTCCGGAGTGGATCCGCCGTCCGCACCGTTGCCGATGAAGTGCACGGTATACACGTTCGGGTCGAAGGTCGCCCGCACTGACACGTCCGTGGTGGGCATCGCGAACGTGTTGTCCGAGCTGATCGTCAGACCCGACGGGCTCTGAACCTGCCAACCGGCGAAGTGGTAGCCCGTCGTCGCGTTCTGGGTGAGCGACACCTTCGTGCCCGGGCCGGTCGCGGCGAAGTTCGCCGATGCCGATCCGTGGCCGCCGCTGGTGACCGTGATCGAGCGGTAGTTGGCCGGATTCGTGGCGGCGTAGTCGTTGGCGATCTGGGTGGAACTGATCGGCTGGTCGTAGATGTTGAAGTCGTCGACCAGGCCGCTGGCCCAGGCATTGGGGTATTCGCCGGTGAGCGTCACACCGCGGCCATCGGTGCCGATCCGGAACGGCAGGCCACCGTCGAGCGGATTGGTCGTGGTGTACTTGAGGGTGCTTCCGACCTGGGCGCCGTTTTCATAGACCTTCAGGGTCTTGGCGGTGCTGTCGACGACGGCGCCGATGTAGACCCACTTACCCTTGATGTTGTCGAGGTTGGTGAGCCGGGCCGAGTTGCCGCCGATCAGCGCACTGAGCTGAGTGGTGCCGTTGAGGTTGTAGAGCAGCAGGCCACCGTAAGGGCCCGTACCCGACCGCCAGTCTTCGTTGCCGAAGATGGCGCCGTCCTCGCTGGCTTCCGTCTCGTACAGCCAGAACTGGACGGACACGCCGGTACTGCCGGGCTTGACGTTCGACGGTAGCGTGACGATCCGCGTGCCGCGGTAGAACTGCATCGCCTTGCCACTGATCCCGCTGGCATAGCCGGGCGTTCCCGTCCAGGTCGCGTTGTTGCCGTGGCCCGAGGAATCGACGACCGTGCTACCCGAGTCGTTGTCGAAGTCGTACGAGGCGACTGGCTGGACGTCTCCGGAAACCGTCGGCACCGATGCGCCGGCCGGCGTCGCCGACACGGTGAGCAGTGCGAACAGCATCGCACCGGCCGCGGTGACGGCGGTTGCCTTCCTTCCCCGCTTGATGTGCATTGTCGTCTCCTCAGATCGTCGCAACGCGGCCGGCGTAGCGCTGGGTCCAGCCGGTTCCGGTGTCGGCGGTGATGATCACGTCGTAGTAGCCGTTTTTGGTGGGCCACTCGACGACGGTCGACTTGCCGCCGGCCACCCGGAGGGTCTGGTTGCCGCCGAGGTAGTCGTTGGCCGTCAACGAGTAGCGCACCGACTGCGACCCGTCGTTGCGCAGCGTGATCTTGACCGTCGCGGCGGAGCCGGCCACGAGGTCGACGTCGACACGCGGGATCCCGATGTTGTTCTGGCCGGCGGGCACAACCTGGCCGGCGAAGGAGCGGACGAAGCCGTCGTGGCCGTAGACCGAGAAGGCGTACTTTCCGTCGGTCCGCGTGACGTCCCAGGTGTAGCTCTTCGTGGCGCCCTGGCCGACCGTTATCGCGGTGTTGGCGAACGCCTGGTACTTGTCCGGGAAGACCTGCATGCTCAGCGTCTTGCCGGACGCGCCGCCATGAATGGACAGGTCTGCGCGGACGGTGCCGTTGACGCGGTCTTCGACGAGCACGCCGTGGCCGTGGAAGGGCAGCGGCAGGGGCTTGAGCTGCCCCGCGGGGTAGGTCGGCACGCTGGACGTGCTGAGCGTCAGCGGCTTGACGATCGGGCGAGTGAAGTCGATCGCGCTGGTGAGGTCGCCGCTGATACCGCGGCGCCATCCGCTGATCGTGGTGCTCATTGCCGGCGTGCCACGGTACGCCGTCCACGTCTCGAGGAAGCGGACGACGGAGGTGTGGTCGAAGACCTCCGAGTTGACCCAGCCGCCACGCGTCCACGGCGACACCAGAATCATCGGCACCCGAGGGCCATAGCCGATCGGGGTGCTGCCGGCCCACTCAGCCGGCTCGCCCGGTTCGGGACGCGGCGGCAGGACGTGGTCGAACGCGCCATCGTTCTCGTCGTAAGTGATGATCAGCAGCGTCGACTTCCAGAGCTCCTCGTTGGCCTGGAGGGTGTCGATCACCTTCTTGACGAATCGGCCGCCGTCACCCGGACCTGCCGCCGGGTGCTCGGACCAGGCGTAGGGCGCGACGATGTACGACACGTCCGGCAACGGGTACTGCGCGTCGGGTCGGCACGCGGCAATGAACTCCCTCAGCACGCCGACGAGGTTCGTGTCGGAGTTGTTGTTCGGGACACCGGTCGAGGCGTACGGGAACGAGTTGGCGCGCCACACCAGGCCGGTGCCGGGAGCGGTTTTGATCGGGTCGTTGAGGTTCGCGCTCGACGGGGTGAACGCGGCGAAGCCGCGGATCGGGTTGTCGGTGTAGTCGCCGACCCAGCTGTCACCGTTGTTGGTGTTGTCGACATAGATCCGCCAACTGACGCCCGCCGCCTGCATGGCCTCCGGGTAGGTCGGCCAGGCGCGGTTGCCGGAAGACTCGCCACCGTTGTTCGTCACGCCGTTCGAGGTTCCCGTCCAGAGGAACAACCGATTCGGGGTGGTCGGGCCAGGTACCGAGCAGAAGCTCATGTCGCAGACCGTGAACTCCTGCGCCAGCGTCGCATGCACCGGCACCTCGTTCAGGTAGTAGTAGTGCAGGCTGTTGCTGCCCTTGTCCGGCACCCAGGTGTTCCAGCGGCCGCCGTTCGCGCCGTACAAGTTGTGGTCGAACCCGTAGTTGCTGGCGGAGTGGAACGGCGTGACCACCTTGGAGCCGTTCGGCTGCTGGAAAACGGTCGTCCCGTCCTGGAAGCGCAGGGCCTGCTTGTCGTAGTGACCGCGCACGCCCGGCAGCTGACCGAAGTACTGGTCAAACGGGCGGTTCTCCTGCATGAGGATCACGACATGCTTCAGATCGGCCAGCGTCCCGGTGAAGCCCTCGGGCAGCACATAGTCGGCCGACGGCAACGGACCAGGTGACTTCACCGGCGCCGCTGCGGCCGGATCAGCGCCACCCACCGCAACGCCACCGACCGCCGCGGCCCCGGCGGCGAAGCCAAGGCCCTTGAGCACCCGCCGGCGTGTCGGCCGGAAGCCACTACCCCCGGCGGAGGCTCGACCCTCGCCATCCCCGGCGGCGCCGATGTAGCCGGGATCCTCTGTGGACATGGCGGTACCCCTTCTAACGCGATCGAAAACTCGGCGCAGTTCACCATTTGAAGTTGAACGGACGGGCGACCGCGAGTTCACCATGGCCGATCTCTCGACGAATATCTCCCGAGATGCGTGGTAACTACGCATTAGGCCGTCGGCGATCCGTTTGTCACCATTCGCGACCGGGAGAAGAGCGGGGACCGGTTCGTCACCCTGCGATCGGGCACCCAAGACGCGGTGAACACCTTCTCCATGCGCTCACAGGAAAAGGCCTGCCTGTGCGAGACCGTCAGGATGGCCGAGCGGCTCGGGCTCAGGCACGTCGGTTCCCGGCCTGATCTGGAAGGAGGCGATGACCGAGGCGGTGCGAGAGACACAGGAGACCGGCTTCGCCCGGCCGGACGCCGCGCGCTTCGGCGGCTGCCGCGACGCCTGCCCGAACCGGCTCTCACGGAACAGGTACGGAACCGTGATCGTTCAGAGGTCCCGTCCGGACACAGCGAACCCCGCCTCCCCAGCATGGGAGGCGGGGTTTCTGCATGTCAGGGGCTACTTGAGGAGCTGGCGAGCCATGACCATGCGCTGGATCTGGTTGGTGCCCTCGTAGATCTGGGTGATCTTGGCGTCGCGCATCATGCGCTCCACCGGGTAGTCGCGGGTGTACCCGTAACCACCGAGGAGCTGGACGGCGTCGGTGGTGATCTCCATCGCGGCGTCGGAGGCGGCGCACTTGGCGGCGCTGGAGAAGAAGGTCAGGTCCGTGACCTTCTCGCCGTGCATGGCGGCCTCGGACTTGGCCGCGGCGGCGTAGGTGAGCTGGCGGGCGGCCTCGAGCTTCATCGCCATGTCGGCGATCATGAACTGGAGCCCCTGGAACTCGGCGATCGGCCTGCCGAACTGCTTGCGCTCCTTGACGTAGCCGATGGCGTAGTCGAGGGCGCCCTGGGCGATGCCGAGCGCCTGGGCGGCGATGGTGATCCGGGTGTGGTCCAGGGTCGCGAGGGCTGTCTTGAAGCCTGTGCCCTCCTCGCCGATCATGCGGTCCGCGGGGACGCGCACGTTCTCCAGGATGACCTGGCGCGTGGGCGACCCCTTGATGCCGAGCTTCTTCTCCTTGGCGCCGAAGCTCACGCCCTCGTCGTCCTTCTCGATGACGAAGGCCGAGATGCCCCGGGCCCCGGCGGCGGGGTCGGTGACGGCCATGACCGTGTAGAACTCCGAGACACCCGCGTTGGTGATCCACATCTTGGTGCCGTTCAGCACGTAGTGGTCGCCGTCCCGGACGGCCCGGGTCTTCATCGCGGCGGCGTCGGAGCCGGCCTCCGGCTCCGACAGGGCGTAGGAGAACATGCCCTCGCCGCCGGCCACGCGCGGCAGGTAGCGCTGTTTGAGGTCCTCGGAGGCCGACAGCAGCAGCGGCACGGTGCCGAGCTTGTTGACCGCCGGGATGAGGGAGGAGGACGCGCACGCCCGCGCGACCTCCTCGATGACGATCGCGGCGGCGAGCGCGTCGGCTCCGGCGCCGCCATACTGCTCGGGGATGTGGACGGCGTGCAGGTCGGCGGCCACCAGCGCCTTGTACGCCTCCCACGGGAACTCTGCGTTCTCGTCCACGGAGGCGGCGTGTGGGGCGATCTTCTCGTCGGCGAGCGCCCGAACGGTCTCGCGGAGCATGCGGTGCTCGTCACCGGGTGCGTACAGAGGGAAGCTCATAGACAAATAGTAGGACGTCCAACAATACGGGGACCGAACAGGGGTATATGGATAGCACCCTGGTGAAATGTCCGGTTTGTTCTGTTGCGGGAGCCAGGGGGGCCGGTAACATGCCTCGGCAACGTAACGGTAAAGATGGGGTCGACAGAGGAACATGGAGGGAGCACGCTCGTGTCCTATCGCCTGACGGTCCTGGGGACCGGATACCTGGGTGCCACACACGCGGCGTGCATGGCCGCTCTGGGGTTCGAAGTGCTCGGCCTGGACGTCGATCCGGGCAAGGTCGCCAGCCTGTCCGCGGGTGAGCTCCCCATCCACGAGCCGGGTCTGGAGGACATCCTCCGTCAGGGCCTCGCCTCCGGACGGCTCCGCTTCACCACCTCCTACGAGGAGGCGGCCGAGTTCGGCGACGTCCACTTCGTATGCGTGGGCACGCCGCAGAAGAAGGGCGAGTACGCGGCGGACGTCTCGTACCTCGACGCGGTGGTCGAGTCCCTCGCCCCGCACCTCACCCGCGAGTGCGTGGTCGTCGGCAAGTCGACCGTGCCCGTGGGCACCGCCCAGCGCCTCGCCGACAAGCTCGTACGCCTCGCCCCCGCCGGGGAGCTGGTCGAGCTGGTATGGAACCCCGAGTTCCTGCGCGAGGGCTTCGCCGTCCAGGACACCATGCGCCCCGACCGCATCGTGCTCGGCGTCGTCTCCGACAAGGCCGAGAAGGTCATGCGGGAGGTCTACGAGCCCATGCTGGCGGAGGGCACCCCGCTGATCATCACCGACTACCCGACCTCCGAGCTGGTCAAGGTCGCCGCCAACGCCTTCCTGGCCACCAAGATCTCCTTTATCAACGCCATGGCCGAGGTCTGCGAGGCCGCGCACGCCGACGTCAAGGACCTGTCGCTGGCGCTGTCCTTCGACGAGCGCATCGGCGGCCGGTTCCTCAACCCGGGCCTCGGCTTCGGCGGCGGCTGCCTGCCCAAGGACATCCGGGCGTTCATGGCCCGCGCGGGCGAGCTGGGCGCCGACCAGGCGCTCACCTTCCTGCGCGAGGTCGACGCGATCAACATGCGCCGCCGCGCCCGCATGGTGGACCTGGCGCGCGAGCTCGCCGGAGGCTCGTTCCAGGGCTGCACGGTCGCGGTGCTCGGGGCGGCGTTCAAGCCCAACTCCGACGACATCCGCGACTCCCCGGCGCTCGACGTCGCCGTGAAGATCCGCGAGCAGGGCGGCGACGTCACCGTCTACGACCCGGTGGCGCTCGGCAACGCGCGCAAGGCCCACCCCACGCTCGGGTTCGGCACCTCGGCCCTGGACGCGGCCAAGGGCGCGCACGTCGTGCTGCTGCTGACCGAGTGGCAGGAGTTCATCGACCTCGACCCCGAGGAGCTCGGCGCGGTCGTGTCCGCCCGCAAGATCGTGGACGGCCGCAACGCGCTGGACGCCGAGACCTGGCGCGCCTCGGGCTGGCACTACCGCGCGCTCGGCCGCCCATAGCCGGGCCGCCCCAGGAACGCCACAGGGCCGCTCCCGTCCGGGGGGCGGCCCTTTCTCGTGGCCGTCAGGCCGGGTACACGTCGACTTCCAGGGCCGAGGCTTCGGCGTCGGCTCCCGGATCGCCCTCGGCGGGCCGTCAGCCGCCCAGGCCGGCGGTCTCGGCGCGCAGCCGCTCGCCCTTGGCGTGGGCCTGGTCCCGCAGGTCCGCCTGGAAGGCGGTCATCTTCGCCCGCAGGCGCTCGTCGGAGGCGGCCAGGACGCGCACGGCCAGCAGCCCCGCGTTGCGCGCGCCGCCGACCGCGACCGTCGCCACCGGCACCCCGGCGGGCATCTGGACGATCGACAGCAGCGAGTCCATGCCGTCGAGGTACTTCAGCGGGACCGGCACGCCGATCACCGGGAGCGGGGTCACCGAGGCCAGCATGCCGGGCAGGTGGGCGGCTCCCCCGGCCCCGGCGATGATGACGCGCAGGCCCCGCCCGGCGGCCTCCTCGCCGTAGGCGATCATCTCGCGGGGCATGCGGTGGGCCGAGACGACGTCGGCCTCGAAGGGGACGCCGAACTCCGCGAGCGCCTCGGCGGCGAGCCGCATCACGGGCCAGTCGGAGTCGCTGCCCATCACTATGCCGACCAAGGGGCCGACCAGAGGGCCGACCAAGGGGCCGACCTGGGGTGTGCCCGGCATCAGACGTACTCTCCCGTGGCGAGGTGGACGGCGGCGTGGCGGGCGCGGGCGCGCACCTCGTCCAGGTCGGTGCCGAGCGCGGTGACGTGCCCGATCTTGCGCCCCGGCCGGACCTCCTTGCCGTAGAAGTGGATCTTCACGCCGGGGTCGTGCGCCATGACGTGCTCGTAGCGGGCGAACACGTCGGGGTCGGCCCCGCCGAGGACGTTGGCCATGACCACGACGGGCGCGGCGGGGGCGGGCGAGCCGAGCGGCAGGTCGAGCACCGCGCGCAGGTGCTGCTCGAACTGCGAGGTGCGGGCGCCCTCGATCGTCCAGTGGCCGCTGTTGTGCGGGCGCATGGCCAGCTCGTTGACCACGAACCGGCCGCCGGGAAGCTGGAACATCTCGACGGCCAGCAGCCCGGTCACCCCCAGCTCGTTGGCGATCTTGAGGGCGACGTGCTGGGCGTGGGCCGCGTCTTCCGGGTCCAGGCCCGGAGCGGGGGCGATGACCTCGACGCAGATGCCGTCCTTCTGGACGGTCTCGACGACCGGGTAGCTGACGCCCTGGCCGTGCGGCGAGCGGGCGACCAGCACGGCCACCTCGCGCTCGAACGGGACGAACGCCTCGGCGATGAGCGGAGTGCCGGAGGCCGGCACCCCGGCGGCCTCGGCGGCCGACGCGCAGACCCACACGCCACGGCCGTCGTACCCGCCGCGCGTGGCCTTGAGCACGACCGGCCAGCCGTGCTCCTTGCCGAAGCCCTCGACGTCCTCGGCGGTGGACACGCGGGCCCACGCCGGGCAGGGCGCGCCGATCGCGGTGAGGCGCTCGCGCATCACCGACTTGTCCTGGGCGTGCACCAGCGCCTCGGCTCCCGGGCGCACGGCCACGCCACGCGCCGTCAGTGCCTCGAGGTGGCCGGTCGGGACATGCTCGTGGTCGAAGGTGATCACGTCGCAGCCCTCGGCGAAGGCCTGGAGCACGGCGAGGTCGCGGTAGTCGCCAAGGCGCGTCCCGGCGATCACCCGGGCGGCGCTCTCGTCGAAGGAGTTGGCGAGGACGCGCAGCTCGACGCCGAGCGCGATGGCCGCCTGCTGGGTCATCCGGGCGAGCTGGCCCGCCCCCACCATGCCGACGACGGGGCCGACGACGGGGCCGATGGGAGGCACTTCCCTGCTGGTCGCTTCACTGGTCACAAGCCCAAACCCTACCGAGCGCGCTCAGGTGGCCGTGATGTCGGCCGGCCGGACGCAGCACGCTGGGAGCCGCCTCTCCAGGGCACACCATTGCGGACCGCGGCGCGGCGTAGCGCACCGCACCGGTTACAAGCCGTTAAAGTCCGGATATTTCACACAACAGTATTTATGAGAGGTCTGCGGACTCGACGCGAGGCTTACCTCGGCACCGGTAACCTGAAGGGGTTTTCGACCCCAGGAAGGACCAGTTGTGCAGCTCATACGTCGCTTGTATGACCGGTTCTCCTCGTTGTTGCACGAGGTCGCGAAGTTCGGAGCGGTCGGCGCCGTCGCGTTCGTCGTCGACTTCGGCGGCACCAACCTCATGCGGTACGGCGTCCAGCTCGGGCCGCTGACCTCCAAGGTCGTCGCCACCGTCGTGGCCGCCACGTTCGCCTACCTCGCCAACCGGTTCTGGACCTGGCGGCACCGCGAGCAGACGGGCCTGGCGCGCGAGTACTTCCTGTTCTTCGTGCTCAACGGCATCGGCCTGCTGATCTCGCTGCTGATCATCGGCTTCGTCGAGTACATGCTGGCGATGACCGACCCGCTGAGCTACAACATCTCGATCATCATCGGCACCGCCCTCGGCACGCTGTTCCGGTTCTGGTCGTACAAGAAGTGGGTCTTCCTCCCGCCCGGCCTGCCCCCGGTCGACCCGCACACCGGCCTTCCCGAGACCGCCGAGCCCCCGCGCTCCACCGCCGGCGGGGTCACGTTCCAGGCCTTCGACCCGGCCCCGGCGAAGACCGTCAACGGCAAATCCCCCCGTCCGGGCTCCGGCACGCCGTCCTCGCGCCCGTAACACCTCGCCCCCATAACGGACGACGGCCCTCACGCGGGCCCGCTCACCACGCGGTGGCGCGCGTTCTCGTCGGCCGGGCGCAGGAACAGGGCGAACACCGCCGGTCGCGGCCGGACCAGCTCCAGGCGCCCGCCGTCGGAGGCGGTCAGCGCCCGCGCCAGCGTCAGCCCCAGCCCGGTCCCGCCGGCGCCGCTGACGTTGCGGTCGAACACCCGGGCCCGCAGGTGCTCGGGGATACCCTGCCCCTGGTCGGCGACCTCGATCACGACCGATCTGTCGCCGTTGCCCGTCGTGATCGTCACCGGGCCGTCGCCGTGCTCCAGGGAGTTCTCCAACAGCGTCGAGACCACCTGGCTCAGCCCGCCCTTGCTGACCAGCGCGCGCAGGCCACGGGCCCCGTCCAGGTGCAGCGTGCGCCGGGACCTGCGGAACGCGGGCTCCCACTCGGTGATCTGCTGGCGCAGCACCTCGTCCAGGCTGATCGCCTCCGCCTGGGCATGGCGCTGCCGCCGGGCGGCGGCCAGCAGCTCGTCGATCACCGCCGTGAGCCGCTCGGCCTGGACGATGGCCGCCTCGCCCTCCTCGCGGACGATCGCCGGCTGGTCGGCCGCGGCCACGATCTCCTCCAGGCGCATGGTGAGCCCGGTGAGCGGGGTGCGGAGCTGGTGGGAGGCGTCCGTGGCGAACTCCCGCTCGCGGCTCAGCAGCTCGGCGAGGCGGGTGGCGCTGCGGTCCAGCACCTCGGCGACCCCGTCCAGCTCCGGTACGCCGTACCGGTGCCGGCTCGGCCTGGCCTCGCCGGAGCCCAGCCGCTCCGCCATCCTCGCCAGATCCTGGAGCGGCAGGGTCAGCCGGCGGGACTGCACGACGGCGAGCGACACCGCGACCGCGAGGGCCAACCCGGCGAGGGCGACGATGAGCATGAGCCATCCCCGGATGTTCCGCTCTACCTGGGCTCGGTCCCTAGATATGCGGACATAGACCCCGCTCTCCGAGTGGGTCTCCTCGGTCATCTGCCGATCGGGGGGCGGCTCCGTACCGACGATGACGGTCGGGCTGTTGCGGATGAAGATCTGGACGTATCTGTTCGGATACTGCCGCTGCAGCTCTTCGGGATCGATCGGGCGATCCTCGATACGGGCGTATTCCACCTGGCTGAGCAGCAGCGTCGCCTGTGCCCGGAGCTGCTGGACCGCCTCGTCGTCGATGAGACGAGTGACCACCAGCCCGAGTGGGACGCCCAGGAGCAAGACCGCGATGGCCGCGACCACCAAGGTCGAGGACAGCAACCTACGGCGCATCTAGCTGGATGCTATTCGCGCTCGAATCGGAAGCCGACCCCGCGAACCGTCGTGATGTAACGCGGCTTGGCGGCGTCGTCCCCCAGCTTGCGGCGCAGCCACGAGATGTGCATGTCGAGTGTCTTGGTCGAACCCCACCAGTTGGTGTCCCAGACCTCGCGCATGATCTGCTCGCGCGTGACGACCTTGCCGGCGTCACGGACGAGCACACGCAGGAGGTCGAACTCCTTGGTGGTGAGATGCAGCTCCTTGTCTCCCATCCAGGCACGCCGCGAGTCGGCGTCGATGCGCACGCCCTGGACCACGGGGGTCTCGGACGTGCCGCGCCGCAGCAGCGCCCGCACGCGGGCGAGCAGCTCGGCGAGCCGGAAGGGCTTGGTGACATAGTCGTCGGCCCCGGCGTCGAGGCCGACCACTGTGTCGACCTCGTCCACGCGAGCCGTCAGGATGAGCACGGGCGTGCCGTGCCCTTCAGCGCGAATTCGACGGGCGACCTCCAGCCCGTCCATTTCCGGTAGGCCGAGGTCGAGCACTATGAGGTCGACGCCCCCGGACAGAGCCCTCTCCAGGGCCTGCGGGCCGTCAGGGCTCACCTCCACCTGGTAGCCCTCACGGCGCAGCGCGCGCGCCAGGGGCTCGGAGATCGAGGTGTCATCCTCGGCGAGAAGTACGCAGGTCATAAAGCGATCGTAGGACCTTAGGCGATCGTTTCCCGGGTACAGCGCGCGGTTTGACTCGTCGTTGACCCACCAATTGACCTGGGCAAACACGGCGAAACCTGGATGAGCTCACCCGCAGTGCCCTCACACATCCGCTGCACCATGCGTACCCTCCGCAACGGCTTCGACACGCCGGTGGGACGAATCACGAGACGGCTCCCCGGCCGCGGGCGAACCCGCGCGGGTCAGTCGGAGCTCTCGCCTCCGGGGACCCCGAGGAAGCGCTGGAGGTACAGGCCCTCACCGAGCGTGCTCAGCAACTGCAGCTCGGTCTCCAGGTAGTCGATGTGGTGCTCCTCGTCCTGGAGGATGTCCTCGAAGATGCGGGCCGAGGTGATGTCCCCCCGCTCGCGCATCAGGGCGATCCCCGGGCGCAGGCGGGCCACCACACCGAGTTCGAGCTGAAGATCTGACTCCAGCTGCTCCTTGACGGTCTGGCCGATGTGCAGCGTGCCGAGCTTCTGGTAGTTGGGAAGCCCTTCGAGGAAGAGGATGCGGTCGGTGAGCGTCTCGGCGTGCCGCATCTCGTCGATCGACTCGGCGCGCGTGTACGCGGCGAGCTTGGTGTAGCCCCAGTGCTCCTGCATCTTGGCGTGCAGGAAGTACTGGTTTATAGCGGTCAGCTCGGATGTGAGCTGCTCGTTCAGCAGAGCGATGATGTCCTTGTCCCCCTGCATGGGCAGACCCTCATTTCACGCGGTTGCGACAAGCTCCGTAGATCGGTTCAGAATCGCACAGATCTTGCGGACACATGTCGCGCAGTCCTTGCCCGCGCCCGTGATGTCGCGTACTTGGCGTGCCGTCCTCGCACCTGCGGCGATACAGGCGTGAACCTCGTTCTCCGTCACAGCCTCGCAGATGCACACGTACATGCTGAAAACGCCCTTCGGGGAATGGGGGAAAAGGTAAGCCTCACCTTAGCGGACCAAGGTAAGGCTTGCCTATGTGAGTTCCTCCACACTTACCCCCCTATTGGGGGGCGCGGGCGTGCCCGTGAGCCGGGGTCAGTGACCCCGGGCGATCCATTTCTCCAGGTCAGGGGCCTCAGCCCCGATGCTGGTCTCGTCGCCGTGGCCGGTGCGCACCACCGTCTCCGGCGGCAGGACGAGCAACCGATCCCTGATCGAGCCGATGATGGTGTCGAACGAGGAGTACGACCGGCCGGTCGCGCCCGGCCCGCCCGAGAACAGCGTGTCTCCGCTGAAGACGGTGCCGAGGTCCGGCGCGTACAGGCAGACCGCCCCGGGCGCGTGACCCGGCGTGTGCAGCACGCGCAGGCCGGTCCCCGCGACCTCGACGACCTGCCCGTCCCGCAGCGGGTCGAACCCGCGGTCGGCGTACACCATGCGCCACAACACCTCGTCGTCCGGGTGGAGCAGGATCGGCGCGCCCGTGGCGTCGGCCAGCTCCTCGGCCGCGTTGACGTGGTCGTTGTGGGCGTGCGTGCAGACGATCGCCTTCAGCCGCCGGTCGCCCACCGCCGCCGTGATCGCCGCGGCGTCGTGGGCCGCGTCGATCACCACCACCTCGCGCTCGTCGCCGACCAGCCAGACGTTGTTGTCGACGTCCCACGTGCCGCCGTCCAGCGTGAACGTCCCGGACGTGATCAGGCGGCCGATGCCCGCCGTGCCGCTCACAGGACCACCACCGAACGCAGAACCTCACCGCGGTGCATCTTGCCGAACGCCTCCTCGACCTGGCCCAGCTCGATGGTCTCGGAGACGAACCCGTCGAGGTTCAGCCGGCCCTGCAGGTAGAGGTCGATCAGCATGGGGAAGTCGCGGCTCGGCAGGCAGTCGCCGTACCAGGAGGACTTCAGCGAGCCGCCGCGGCCGAAGACGTCCAGCAGCGGCAGCTCCAGCGTCATGTCCGGCGTCGGCACACCGACCAGCACGACCGTGCCGGCCAGGTCGCGGGCGTAGAACGCCTGCCTGTAGGTCTCCGGGCGCCCGACCGCGTCGATCACGACGTCGGCGCCGTGGCCGCCGGTCAGCTCGCGGATCGCCTCGACCGGGTCGGCGGTCCTGGAGTTGATCGTGTGCGTCGCGCCGAACTGTCCAGCCCAGTCCAGCTTGCGGTCGTCGACGTCCACCGCGATGATCTTCGCGGCGCCGGCCAGCGACGCGCCGAGGATCGCGGCATCGCCCACCCCGCCGCAGCCGATGACCGCGACCGAGTCGCCGCGGCCGACGTTGCCGGTGTTCAGCGCCGCGCCGAGCCCGGCCATCACGCCGCAGCCGAGCAGTCCCGCCACCGCCGGCCGCGCGGCCGGGTCGACCTTGGTGCACTGCCCGGCGGCGACCAGCGTCTTCTCGGCGAACGCGCCGATGCCGAGCGCCGGGCTGAGCGGGGTGCCGTCCTCCAGGGTCATCTTCTGGGTGGCATTGTGCGTGTTGAAGCAGTACCACGGACGGCCGCGCAGGCACGCCCGGCAGTCGCCGCACACGGCCCGCCAGTTGAGGATCACATAGTCGCCGGGGGCCACGCCGGTCACGCCCGGCCCGACCGCCTCGACCACGCCCGCGGCCTCGTGCCCGAGCAGGAAGGGAAACTCGTCGTTGATCCCGCCCTCGCGGTAGTGCAGGTCGGTGTGACACACCCCGCACGCCTGGACGTTCACCACGGCCTCGCCCGGCCCCGGGTCCGGGACGACGACCGTCCGCACCGAAACCGGCTCACCCTTACCTGCGGCGATCACGCCCTGCACTTCGTACGGCATGCTGACTCCATTCCATATTCATCGCTGTTCCGCGCGTGTCGACCAATGTGCGCCCTGGTGAAGGCGTCGACGGCGCTCACGACCCTGACGACCGTTGTCGATGACCGGCCCGCCCGTCAAGTCCGGCGCCGCCGGTGATCCCCTACCGGCCGTCGATCTCGCCGTCCGAGGCGTCCTCGACGAGCCGGAACAGCTCCGCCCGCACCATCTGGATCCTCGGGATGTCCCTGAGCGTGATCTCGCCCTTGTCGGACGCCGACTCCACCACCAGGGTGCCGCACCCGAGCATGCGCTCGACGAACGTCTGGTCGGAGCTGACGCTGTTGACCTTCGCCAGCGGGATGTCGTCGTCGGACTTGTTCAGGATGCCCGTGCTGATGTTGAAGCGGTGGGTGGTGAGCGTGTACGACGTGGTCTTCCAGCGCAGATACGGGATGAACGACCAAAGGATCAGCGCGACCACGGAGACCACGGCGACCGCGATCCACGCGTAACGGACGTACTCGTAGTCCGTGGGAATGTAGATGAACGCCACGCTGGAGACGGCGATGACGAAGACCAGCGCGATGAACGGCACGACCAGCCGCTTCCAGTGCGGGTGGAACGAGTGGACGACCCGCTCCCCGGTCGTCAGATGATGTTCAGGGAGACCCATGGGGCAAATCGTGGCACGGCGATCAGCCCTGCGTCTGCCCCATGCGCGGCGCCATGCCGATACCCGGACGGCACGGGCGTTCCCTTGGCCCGATCTTGACCCGCGCGCCCGCGAGGGTCACGTCGCGCGGACGTGGACGACGTCGCCCACGCTGACCGCCCGCTCCACCCCGCCGGACGTGACGAGCAGATGGCCCGACCCGTCCACGCCGGTGGCCCGGCCCTCCAGGATGCGCTCGCCCGGCAGCTCCACCCGGACGTCCCGGCCGATCGTGGCGCTCATCGCGACGTAGGCGGCCCGCAGCCCGCTGGCGTCCGGGTCGCCCCCGGCGGCCACCCACTCGCGGTAGTGCGTCTCGATCTCGCGCAGCACCGCGCGGATCAGCGGGTCACGGTCGGCGCACTCGGCGTCCTCCAGGGCCAGGGAGGTCGCGGTGGACACCGGCAGTTCCTCGGCGCGCACCGACACGTTCAGCCCCATGCCGACGATCACCGCGCTGTCGACCCGCTCGGCGAGCACCCCCGCCAGCTTGCGCTCTCCGGCCAGCAGGTCGTTCGGCCACTTCAGCCGGACGTCCACGCCCGCGACGCGGCGGACCGCCGAGGCGGCGGCCAGCGCCACCAGCAGCGTCACCCAGCCCTGCCGGACCACGGGGACCGGCGGCCGCAGCAGGACGGAGAACGTCAGCCCCGACCGCGCGGGCGCCGTCCACACCCGGCCGAGGCGGCCGCGCCCGGCCAGCTGGAGCTCGGCGATCAGCACGGCACCCTCGCGCGCGCCCTCACGGGCGGCCTGCGCCAGGTCGGCGTTGGTGGAGCCGGTGCGTTCGACGACGCTGAGGCGGGACCACAGGCCGTCCGGCCGGACGAGCGCCCGGGTCAGCGCCTCCTGCGAGAGCGGCGGCCGGTCGAGATCGGTGTACGGCGAGTCAAGCACGCCTCCATCCTCCTCCCTCCGCCGCGGTGATGTGCCACTCCGGGGGTGCGGACCGGCGAAGACTCCCTTATGCCCGCCATGCCCGCGAGATTTTGTCCTCCCCTTACCTGACCTCCGGCCGGGCGCGCGGGGCCGCCGGTGGTCAAACAGGGAGGAGGGGTGATGCTATGGGTACGTCGCCCGCACGACCGCGGCGGGCGCCCGGAACGGCCGGAGACGGCGGCAACGGCTCGGAACGGCCAGGAACCGGCTAGGAACAAGCGAGAAACGGTGGACCCCCGGTGAGCAAGCGTCTTGACCCTCGGAACTGGGCGAGCTGGAAGCCCTTCGGCATCGGCGAGCGCAAACCCAACAACTACCTCGAACTGTGGAAGGCGTTCCGATCGGTCAAGGGCAACCGGCGCTACGCGTGGCGCGTACTGACCCAGGGCACCTGCGACGGCTGCGCGCTCGGCACGCGCGGCATGCGCGACTGGACGATGGACGAGATCCATCTGTGCAACATCCGGCTGCGCCTGCTCAAGCTGAACACCATGCCCGCGCTGGACACCTCGCTGCTGGCGGACGTCGCCCCCCTCGCCGGGATGCGCAGCGCGGCGCTGCGCGACCTCGGCCGCCTGCCGTACCCGATGCTGCGGCGCAGGGGCGAGCCCGGGTTCACCCGCGTGAGCTGGGACGACGCGCTGGAGCTCGCCGCGTCCCAGGTGCGCGGCCACCGGCTCGGCGTGTACCTCACCAGCCGGGGGATGCCGAACGAGAACTACTTCGCCGCGCAGAAGGCCGTGCGGGCGCTCGGCACCAACTCGATCGACAACGCGGCGCGCATCTGCCACTCGCCCTCCACGGTCGCGCTCAAGCAGACCATCGGCGCCGCGGCGACCACCTGCTCCTACACCGACTGGATCGGCTCCGACCTGATCGTCTTCATCGGGTCCAACCCGTCCAACAACCAGCCGGTCGCGATGAAGTACCTGTACCACGCCAAGAAGGCGGGCACCCGCGTCGCGATGGTCAACGCCTACCGCGAGCCGGGCATGGAGCGCTACTGGGTGCCGTCCAACGCCGAGTCCGCGATGTTCGGCACGAAGATCACCGACCACTTCTTCGGGGTGAACGTCGGCGGCGACATCGGCTTCCTCAACGGCGTGCTCAAGCACCTGATCGAGAACGACTGGCTGGACAAGGCGTTCATCGACGACCACACCGCCGGTTTCGAGGAGGCGCGGGCGGCGGTGGCCGCGCAGTCGTGGGAGGAGCTGGAGGCGCTGAGCGGCGCCACCCGCGAGCAGATGCACGAGCTGGCCGCCCTGCTGGGCCGGGCGAAGTCGGCCGTGCTGGTCTGGTCGATGGGCATCACCCAGCACACCTACGGCGAGGACAACGTCCGCTCGATCGTCAACCTCGCGCTGGCCCGCGGCTTCGTCGGGCGCGACAACTGCGGGCTCATGCCGATCCGCGGGCACAGCGGCGTCCAGGGCGGCGCCGAGATGGGCGCGTACGCGACCGGCCTGCCCGGCGGGCTGCCCGTCACCCCGGAGAACGCCGAGATGTTCGGTGAGAAGTGGGGCTTCGAGGTGCCCGTCGCGCCGGGCCTGACCGCCACCGACATGATCGACGCCGCGCACGCGCGGGAGCTGGACGTGCTGATCTCCTCCGGCGGCAACTTCCTGGAGGTGCTGCCCGACCCCGCGTACTGCCGCGAGGCGCTGTCCCGCCTGCCGCTGCGCGTCCACGTCGACATCGTCCTGTCCAGCCAGATGCTGGTCGAGTCCGAGGGCGACGTGCTGCTGCTGCCCGCGCAGACGCGGTACGAGATGGAGGGCGGCGTCACCGAGACCTCGACCGAGCGCCGCGTCATCTTCTCCCCCGAGGTCGCCGGGCCGCGCGTCGGCGAGGCGTGGCCGGAGTGGAAGATCTTCACTGAGCTGGCCGCGCGCGCCCGCCCGGAGCTGGCCGGCCGGGTGCGCTACCCGGGAGGCACCGCGGAGATCCGGCGGGACATCGAGGCGGCCGTGCCGTTCTACACGGGAATCGCCGGGCTCACGAAGTTCGGCGACAACGTGCAGTACGGCGGGCGGCACCTGTGCCCTGGCGGGCGTTTCCCCACCTCGGACGGCCTCGGCCACTTCTCCGCCGTCCCCGTGCCCACGCTCGAACGGCCCGGCGGCGCGTTCATGGTCGCCACCCGGCGCGGCAAGCAGTTCAACAGCATGGTCCACGAGCGGCGGGACGGCTTCAACGGCGCGACCCGCGAGGCCGTTCTGATGAGCCCGTACGACGCCGACCGCCTGGGGCTGGCCGACGGCGCCGAGGTCGAGCTGACCGGGGCCGCCGGGCGATTCACCGGGCGCGTGCTGCGGGCGCCGCTCACCCCGGGGAACCTGCAGATCCACTGGCCCGAGGGCAACGTCCTGCTCGACCCGCACCGCCGCTCCCCCGACGCCCGCATCCCCGACTACAACGCCACCGTCACCCTCCGCGCCCTGTGACCCCCGCCATGACGATCCCCGACACGGGCACGGACGCGGCCGGGCCCCGGCTCACCCACAACGGCCCCCGGCGCGCGTACGGAGTCCGCGGAACCACCGCCGAGCCCCGGCTCACCCATGAGCGGGTACGGACTCTGCGAGACCTTCACGCGACGACCACCGACCTTCGGCTCACCCATGACGGCCGGCGACGCGGGTAAGGAGCATGCCATGACCAGCATCGACGCCGACCTGGCCGCGAGGTCCGCGCGTCCCGGGCCGACGACGCGGGCCCGGGTCCGGGAGGTCTCGCGCACGTCCGTACGCGACCGCCGCGACGACCTGGCCACCGAGGAGCCCCTGGAGATCCGCATCACGGCCGGCGGCGAGACCCGTACCCTCGCCGTCACCATGCGCACCCCCGGCGCCGACTTCGAGCTCGCCGCCGGCTTCCTCTCCGGCGAGGGCATCGCGGGGCCGGGCGACATCGCCTCGATCGCGTACTGCACCGACGAGGATCTGCCGCCCGAGGCCCGCTACAACACGGTGACCGTACGTCTGCACGGCCCGGCCCTGCCCGACCTACCCACCATGCACCGACATTTCATGACATCGAGCGCCTGCGGCGTCTGCGGCACCGCCAGCCTCGAAGCCCTCAACACCCGCCACACCCCTGCAGCCGGCACCGGCCCCTCCAGCGCCACCGGCTCCTCCGCCCCCGACGCCTCCACCGCCCGCACGCCCGGGAGCCCCGCCAACCCCTCCGGAAGTGCCGGATTCGCCCCTGCCGCCCCGCCGTTCGGCCCGGTCCCCGCCGAGACCCTGTACGACCTCCCGCGGCACCTCAGACAGGCCCAGGGCATCTTCGGCAAGACCGGCGGCCTCCACGCGGCGGGTCTCTTCACCGCCGACGGCACCCTGCTCGCCCTGCGCGAGGACGTCGGCCGCCACAACGCCGTCGACAAACTCGTCGGCTGGGCCCTCCTGTCCGGCCGCCTCCCCCTGACGTCCCGCCTCCTCCTGGTGAGCGGCAGAACCAGCTACGAGATCATGCAAAAAGCCCTGGCAGCAGGCCTCCCCATGGTCTGCGGCGTCTCGGCCCCCTCCTCCCTCGCCGTGAACCTGGCCCGAGAGTTCAACATGACCTTGGTCGGCTTCCTCAGAGACGAACGCTTCAACATCTACTCGGGCCCCGACCGCGTCACTCTGCCTGAGGCAAGGGCGTAAGCCGATCAGCGGAGCGGGAAAGGAACAAGATGACGCGATCGGCCACGAAGCATCACAAAAATAATCCCCGCCAGTCCAGGCACAGCCGGGACGGCGGGGAGCAGTACCTTCTTTATAGGGACTACCGAGGCCGAGGTCAACTCGCAGGCGGTTTCCTAACTTAGCGCTGACCGATCGATTACCAAGGGCCACAATCGCCTGCGAGGCGCCGGGCGTCAGCCGGTGTTCTGGAGGCCGGCGGCCACGCCGTTGACGCTGAGGAGCAGGAGGGTTTCGAGGCGTTCGCGTTCGTCTCCGCTGAGGTCGGAGGCGGCACGGAGGGCCGACAGGGCTCGCAGTTGCAGGTGGGAGAGCGCGTCGACGTACGGGTCGCGGAGCTGGACGGCGCGGGACAGGACGCGCCGGCTTTCCAGCAGGCGGGAGTGGCCCGTCACCGCGAGGACCAGCTCGCGGGTCAGGTCGTACTCGGCGAGGACCTGGTCGGCGAAGTCCTGGCGTCCGCCGAGGGCCAGGTAGCGGGCGGCGATCTGGCGGTCGGTCTTGGCCAGGGACATCTCGGCGTTGTCCAGCAGCGAGGCGAACAGCGGCCACTCGCGGTAGGCCCGGCGCAGCTCCTCCAGCCCCGGCCCGATCTCGACCGGCGACCCCGCCCGCCCCGTCTCGGCCGGCGACTCCGCTCGCCCGTTTTCCGGTGAGGCGGCGGCCGTCGTGACGGGAGCGCTCGGCGCGGCGTCCTCGGCGGAGCGGGTGGCGGCGAGGAGGCCGCTGCCGAGGCCGTACCAGCCGGGGAGGTTGACGCGGGTCTGCGCCCACGCGAACACCCACGGGATCGCCCGCAGGTCGTCGAGGGACTTGGGCGCGCCGAGGCCGCGGCGGGCCGGGCGGGAGCCGAGGCGCAGGGAGCCGATCTCCTCCAGCGGACTGACCAGGCCGAACCACTCGGGGAAACCGGGCGCCTCGGTGAGCGAGCGGTAGGCATGCTCGGAGGCGGAGGCGACCCGCTCGGCCAGCAGGCGGTAGCGCGCGGCGGCGTCGGCCGTGCGGGACTCCACCGAGGGGGTGGAGGCGAGCAGCACCGCGTTGGTGACCTGCTCGATGTGGCGCAGGGCGATGGCCGGGTGGCCGTACCGGGCGAAGATGACCTCGCCCTGCTCGGTGACCTTGAACCGGCCGGACACCGACCCGGGGGCCTGGGCGAGCACGGCCCGGTTGGCGGGCCCGCCGCCCCGGCCGAGCGCGCCGCCGCGGCCATGGAAGAGCGTCAGCCGGATGTCGTTGGTGAGCGCCCAGGACGCCAGCTCGGCTTGCGCGTCGTACAGCTTGAGGGTGGCGGCGGCGGGGCCGAGCTCCTTGGCCGAGTCGGAGTACCCGAGCATGACCTCCAGGCGCCGGCCGGCCTGCTCCAGGCGCCGCTGGACGGCGGGGATGCGCAGCATGCCGCTGAGGACGTCCGCCGAGTTGGCGAGGTCCTCCCCGGACTCGAAGAGCGGCACGACGTCCAGGACGGGCGCGCGGGCGCCGAGGGCGTGCTCGGCCAGCTCGTACACGGCGGCGACGTCGTCGGCCGAGCGGGTGAAGGACACGACGTACCGGTGGCAGGCGCGGACGCCGAAGCGCTCCTGGATCCAGGCGATCATGCGGATGGTCGCCAGGACCTCCTCGGTGCGCTCCGAGGTCTTGCCCTCCCGCAGCTCCTCCAGGGCCGTGGCGTGGACCTGGGAGTGCTGGCGGACCTCCAGCTCGGCGAGGTGGAACCCGAAGGTCTCGACCTGCCAGATGAGCTGCTGGATCTCGCCGTACGCCTGCCGGACGGCCCCGCCGGCGACCAGGGACGCCTGGCAGGTGCGCAGGTCGCGCAGCAGCTCGTCCGGCGAGCGGTAGGCGAGGTCGAGGTCGCGGCGGCGGGTGGCGGCGATGCGGGCGGCCACGAACAGCATCCACTGCCGGTGCGACTCGCGGGGCGCGCGGGTGGCCAGCTCGGAGACCAGCTCGGGGTGGTCGTCGACGGCCAGGGCGATCGCGTCGGCGAGGTCCTTGCTCGGGCCGCCGAAGGTGACCGAGACGGTGAGTGCGCGCCCGATGCGGGTGGCGGCGTTCTCCAGGGCCGTCAGGACGTGGTCGGCCTGGATCAGCACGGCCTCGCGGGTGACGCGGGCGGTGACGTTGGGGTTGCCGTCGCGGTCGCCGCCGATCCAGCTTCCGTAGCGGATGTACGCCTTGGCCTTCGGCTCGCGGGTGCCGGTGCCCTCGGCGAGCGCGGCGTCCAGGGACCGGTAGACGCGCGGGACGGTGCGGAAGAGCGTCTCGTCGAAGGCCGCCATCGCGGTGCGGACCTCGTCGAGCGGGTCGAGCTTGGTGTGCCGGAGCTGGGCCGTGCGCCAGAGGAGGTCGATCTCCTCCAGGAGGCGGCGGTGGGCCTCCTGCCGCTCCTGGGCGCCGCGCTCGGGCGCGTTGTACTCGGCGAGTTGGGCGCTGATCCGCTGGATGGCCGTGGCGATCGCGCGGCGGCGGGCCTCGGTCGGGTGGGCGGTCAGCACCGGCCGGAACTCCAGGTCGGCGATGAGCCGCGTCAGCTCGTCCTCGCCGAGGTCGTGCTTGAGCTCGGCGACGGCCTGGGCCAGCGAGTCGGGCAGGGCCGCCTCGCCGGTGTCCCGGGACCTCAGAATGCGGATCCTGTAGTGCTCTTCGGCGAGGTTGACCAGGTGGAAGTAGCAGGTGAAGGCACGGGCGATCTGCACGCTGCGCTCGATCGGCCACTCGGCGACCATGGCGGCCACCTCGTCGACGGAGATCTCGCGCCTGCGGGCGGCGATCACGGCCTTGCGGAGGCGTTCGACGTCGGACAACAGGTCGGGCCCGCCGTCCTCGGCGATCACGCGACCCAACGACTCACCGAGCATGCGCACGTCGGCGCGCAGCTCGTCTGGCATCTCGGAAACGGCGCTGTGCCGTTCGGTGAAGGAACGGTCTGCCTGCTGCGAAGCGATGGCGGCCATAGCAGGAAGGGTATCCAAGCGCCGGCCGGAGCTGGATACCGGTCTCACCTAATGGACTAGACCAATGCGACGGCCTGTCGGGAACCTCGGACAGGGCATCTAACAGGGCCTCTAACAGGGCCTCGGACAAAGTGCCTCAGGCGGGCCGGGAGACGGCGGCGATGATCTCCCATGGCTGAAGCCAGGCGTCCGCGCCCTAGATTTCCGATCGGGTGGGCCGACCGGCGACTCGGTGTGACGGCGTCGTTCGCGGGAGGACTACCCTACGGGCATGAGCGCTGAGCCCGTGTCACACAGCGAGGGCGTCGACCCGCACACCACCGCGGGCAAGATCGCCGACCTTGAGCGGCGCCTCGACGAGGCCGCGCACGCCGGTTCCGCGCGTGCGGTCGAGAAGCAGCACGCCAAGGGGAAGATGACCGCCCGCGAGCGGCTGGTCGACTTCCTGGACGAGGGGTCGTTCGTCGAGTTCGACGAGCTGGCCCGCCACCGGTCGTCCAACTTCGGCCTGGAGCGCGAGCGCCCGTACGGCGACGGCGTGGTAACCGGCTACGGCACGGTGTCCGGCCGCCCGGTGGCGGTGTTCGCGCAGGACTTCACCATCTTCGGCGGCTCGCTCGGCGAGGTCTTCGGCGGGAAGATCGTCAAGGTCATGGACCACGCCCTGAAGACGGGCTGCCCGGTGGTCGGCATCAACGACTCCGGCGGCGCCCGCATCCAGGAGGGGGTCGTCTCACTCGGGCTCTACGCCGAGATCTTCAAGCGCAACGTGCACGCCTCGGGCGTGATCCCGCAGATCTCGCTGATCATGGGGCCTTGCGCGGGAGGCGCGGTGTACTCGCCCGCGCTCACGGACTTCGTGCTGATGGTGCGCGAGAAGTCCCACATGTTCATCACCGGGCCGGACGTGATCAAGACGGTGACCGGCGAGGAGGTCACCTTCGAGGAGCTCGGCGGCGCGCACACCCACAACTCCAAGTCGGGCGTCGCGCACTACGAGGCCGTGGACGAGGCCGACTGCCTGGAGTTCGCCCGGGCGCTGCTGTCGTACCTGCCGTCCAACAACATGGACGAGGCGCCGGCCTTCGACAGCCCGGCCGAGCTCACGGTCACCGACGCCGACCGCGAGCTGGACGTGCTGATCCCCGACTCGGCCAACCAGCCATACGACATGCACCAGGTGATCGAGCACGTCCTGGACGACGGCGAGTTCCTGGAGATCCACGCCGGGTTCGCGCCGAACATCGTGGTCGGGTTCGGGCGGGTCGAGGGGCGGCCGGTCGGGGTCGTCGCCAACCAGCCGATGAGCTTCGCCGGGACGCTCGACATCGCCGCCTCCGAGAAGGCCGCGCGGTTCGTCCGCACCTGCGATGCCTTCAACATCCCCGTCCTGACATTCGTGGACGTGCCCGGCTTCCTCCCGGGCACCGACCAGGAGTGGAACGGAATCATCCGGCGCGGGGCCAAGCTGCTGTACGCCTACGCCGAGGCGACCGTTCCGCTGGTCACCGTCATCACCCGCAAGGCGTACGGCGGGGCGTACGACGTCATGGGGTCCAAGCACCTCGGCGCCGACATCAACCTGGCGTGGCCGACGGCGCAGATCGCCGTGATGGGCGCGCAGGGCGCGGTGAACATCCTGTACCGCCGCGAGCTGGCGACGGCCGAGGAGCCGGAGAAGGAGCGCGCGCGCCTGATCGCCGACTACGAGGACACGCTCGCCAACCCCTACCTGGCGGCCGAGCGGGGGTACGTCGACGCGGTGATCCGCCCGTCGGACACCCGGATCAAGATCGTCCGGGCGCTGCGCGCGCTGCGCAACAAGCGGGCGACCCTGCCGCCGAAGAAGCACGGCAACATCCCGCTGTAGGAGGAAGGGTCCATGGCTCAGCCGTATCTGAGGGTCGTGCACGGGGCGGCCACGCCGGAGGAACTAGCCGCGCTGGTCATCGCGGTGGCGACAAGGGCGGCAACTCCCCCGCAACCCGCCCAAAAGCCAGCTTCGTGGCGTAACCCTGCACACCTGATGAGAACACCACTCTTCGCAGGGGCGGGGGCGTGGCGAGCGAGCTCACGACCTCATTAGATCTTCGGAAGTGGGTGTCAAGCGAGCCAAGAGTTGGGACTATCTAGAAATGGGGGAATATAGTCAGCCGATCATCGCCTGAGTCAGAGGCCCTGGAGGAGAGCATGGCAATCCCGGACCTCACACCGCATCCAGTGGCGGCCAAATACGCCGTACTCGTGGATGTCGGCTACCTCTACGCGGCCGCGGGCGAGGTCCTCTTGGGCGCCAAAGAGCGCAAAGAATACCGCGTCTCCGCCGACGAGCTCATCCAGGCACTCAAGAAGCATGCCATGGAGCGCATCCCCGGTGAGCTCCTCCGCGTCTACTGGTACGACGCCGCCCGCGACCGCGTGCCCACCGTCGACCAGCGGGTCATCGCCCAGCTTCCCTGGGTGAAGGTCCGCCTCGGCAACCTGAACGCCCGGGGGCAGCAGAAGGGCGTCGACGCGCAGATCCGCAGCGACCTCGAGGCGCTGGCCCGCCACCACGCGGTGAGCGACACCGTCCTCATCGCCGGGGACGAGGACATGGTGCCCGCCGTCGAGGCCGCGCAGACCTTCGGCGTGCGCATCCACCTGTGGGGTGTCGAGCCCCCGTATGGAACGAATCAGGCCGAACGGCTCGTATGGGAGTCCGACACCGTCGAGGAACTGGGCGCCGACTTCCTGCGCCCCTACTTCAGCCGCGCCGCCCAGGTCGTCCCCGCCGCGGCGCCCTCCCCGCCCTCGCCCGCCCAGGTCTTCGCCGGACGCACGCCGATCAGCGCCAAGCCCGCCGTCAAGCACCCCGGCCAGGTCACCAAGCTCGGCCCGAGCCGCCCGAGGGTCGAGGAGGTCGGCGAGCACGTCGCGCAGAAGTGGATACTCACCCGCGGCCGCGACAACATCCGCGACCTGCTTCCCGGCCCACTCCTGCCGACCGTCATCGACACCGAACTACTCATCGAGGCCGAAAAGGAACTGGGCCACTCCCTGCGCCCGTACCCCGAGGCCCGCGTCTGGCTCCGCGACGGCTTCTGGGCCCGCGTCTACCGAGAATTCGACCTGGGAGTCGGCATCTCCACCAAGTAACCACCCGCGCCCCAAAACCGCAGCCAGCCCATTTCTCCCCCCATCACCTCCCCCACCCCATGCCTCCCCCACCCCATGCCTCCCCCAGCACCGGCCTCACCACATCCCCAGCAGGGGCTCGCTCATTTCCCCGCCGTGGGGCTCGTTCTCACGGGCGCCGACGCGGTGGGACGTAGGCCGGCGAACACGGCGCCCATAACGGCGGCCCACCGGCAACCACGCCCAACGGATGTGTCCGATTTCCGCTAGATCATCCTGTACGCGTGGTGCATCCCTCGCGGTATCGTCTGGTCACCCCACCGATGGAAGATCGCTTCACGGGCGCACGGCGGGAGATGGTGAGGTCCGAATTCCGCCAGTGGCTCGCCTTCGGCGGGGCATAGCGTGAGGGTGTGACACCCCATCAGACGCTCGACTTCGACTCCTGTTACCGGGCGGTCAGCGCCCGGGACACCAGGTTCGACGGGCGGTTCTATACGGCCGTCACGTCGACGGGCATCTACTGCAGGCCCGTCTGCCCCGCGCGTACACCAGCCCGGCAGAACGTCCGCTTCTACCGGCACGCCGCCTCCGCCGAGGCCGCCGGGTTCCGCCCGTGCCGCCGCTGCCGCCCCGAGCTCAGCCCCGGCGACCCCGGCTGGGACGTCGCCGCCGACCTGGTCGGGCGGGCGCTTCGGCTGATCGACGACGGCGTGGCCGACGAGTACGGCGTCGCCGGGCTCGCGGGCCGGTTGCACGTGACCGAGCGCCACCTTCTGCGCCTGTTCACCGCGCGCCTCGGCGCGGGGCCGCTGGCGGTGGCGAGGACGCGACGGCTCCTGCTGGCCAAGCAGCTTCTGACCGAGACGTCCCTGTCGATCAGCGATGTCGCCTTCGCGGCGGGCTTCGGCAGCGTCCGCCAGTTCAACGCCACGATGAAGGATGCCTACGGCTTCGCCCCCAGCGACCTCCGCAAGTCGTCCGGACCTCGTACCCGGCCGACCGGAAAGCCCGCCGGCCCTCCTCCTCCGAACGGCGACCCCGCCCTGTCACCTCCAGCGGACCCTCGCGGCCGGCCGCTGACCTCCGCCCCCCGTACCCGGGTGGACGGAAGGGCGCTCGCGCAGGGCACCCCGGCAGCGCTGACCCTCAGGCTCAACCACCGCAAGCCGTACGACGCCGGCAACCTGCTCGGGTTCCTCGCGGCGCGGGCGATCCCGGGCGTCGAGCAGGCGACCTCCACGGTCTACCGCCGCGCCGTCCCCGGGGGCGTCATCACGCTGACGCCCGCCGACGGCCACATCGACCTGTCGGTGACGCTGGACGACACCCGTCACCTCGCCAGGATCGTCTCCCGCTGCCGCCGCCTGCTCGACCTGGACGCCGACCCCGACGCCATCGCCGACGCGCTCAGGACCACCATGCTGCGTCCGCTCGTCGAAGCCCGTCCCGGGCTGCGCGTCCCCGGCGCCTTCGACGGTTTCGAACTGGCCGTCCGCGCGGTGGTGGGCCAGCAGGTGTCCGTGGCGGGCGCCAGAACCCTTCTCGGCCGCATCGCATCCCGCGCGGGAGCCCCCGCCGAACCTGCCCCACCGGACGCCCCCGTCCCCGCCGGCCGTGACGGTCGTGGTGCCACGGGTGCGCCCGAGGTGGACGGCGGGCGGCCGTACCTGCTCTTCCCCACCGCCGGGCAGCTCGCCGGGGCGGATCTCACCGGTCTCGGCATGACCGGGCGGCGGGTAGAGACGCTCAAGATCCTCGCCGAGAGGACGGCCAAGGGCGAGATCCACCTGGACGGAGGCGCCGACCCGGCCGAGACGGCGGCGCGGTTGATGGAGATCCCGGGAATCGGCCCGTGGACCACTGGTTACATCGTGATGCGCGCCCTGCGCGACCCGGACGCCTGGCCCTCGGGCGATCTCGCCCTGCGCAAGGCGATGAAGGCGCTCGACATCACCGAACACGACGTCGAACGGTGGCGCCCCTGGCGGGCGTACGCCGCTCTCTACCTCTGGAGCACCCTATGACCGAGACGATCGACGCGCAGGTCCTGCCCACCCCGATCGGCCCATTGTCGCTGCTCACGCACGGCGGCGTGCTGGTCGCGGCCGGCTTCACCGGCGCGCCCCTCGAGATGTTCGCCCGGCTCTCCCCGGCGCTCAGGGCGCTCCCCCTGAACGTCGTGGACGACCTCGGCAAGCCGGCGCAGGCCGTGCGGGACTACCTCGACGGAGACCTGTTCGCACTGGACGGTGTGGAGGTCGAACAGCCGGGCACGCCCCGCCGCCAGCGCCTTCTGGCCGCCCTGCGCGCCGTCCCGCCGGGGACGACCGTGTCCTACGCCGAGCTGGCCGAGCGCGCCGGCATGCCGAAGACGGCGGCCCGCGCGGCGGGAGGCGCCTGCGCGCAGAACCTGATCGCCCCCTTCGTCCCCTGCCACCGCGTGCTGCCGCAGGCGGGCGGCTTCGGCGGCTACTACTACGGCCCGCACGTGAAGGAATGGCTCCTCGGCCACGAGAAGGCCCTGTGACGGCGTGGCCACCGCCCCGGCGAGACCGTCACCGAGCAGGCAGCGGCGCTGATACGCCTCGAGAACGTCGCCGACGTGGATGGACGGCCACCACGACGGAGTGAGCGCTCATTCACTGGTCACGGAGTGACCCGCAACCTTTATGCCTGACCGTCTCGGACGGTCACAGGCCGGATCAGCGGGCGGTGGCTCTCCTGGAGGCCTTCGGGGAGGGTGTCAGGGGTGAACCAGCGGGCTTCCAGGATCTCCAGGGAGTCGACGCGCAGCGTTCCCCCCGTCACGCCGACCACGAACTTGGCGTGGCGCAGCCAGAGCAGTCGCCAGTCAGCTTCTCGGTCGTGAACGACCGAGCTTGCAGCTCCTCGCCGTCGATGGCGTCGACAGTTCGGGCCGCGTACGGCAGCGTGACTCACTGCCCGGCATGGCAAGCCATGCCGCGTGTCGCAGTGCCGATAACGGACCAGAGAGCCGTTCCCCAGCGAACCGGGTGCGTTCAATCCCGTCACTGCATCACCGAGAGTAACAACGAAACCACAAATAGGGAAACCATTCCTCTCGGGTGTGAACACCCGAGGTTCCTGGCTAGGCAGCGCTGAAGCGGGCCCGCGAGGGCTCGCTTCAGCGCTGCGATGAGCTGCTTCACGCGGGTTCCTCCGCAAAGGTCCGGGCGACATGCCGCCGGCGCGGCATGACCCATGATCCTGGCACGGAGGCCCCGGAGCGGACCCGGTTTCCGGACATCGGCCCGCGAGCACCCGGGCCAAGCGCCGGACCCATCCCGGACCCGGGGCCGAACGTGTCGTGACGGGACCATGATCTCCGCGTGAAGGGTCGTCGCCGCTCTTTTCAGCATGGATTTCCCGATTTACGTTCACCGTGACCCGGACCAAACCCCCTAGTCACGGGAGATTCGGCATGCTCCGACGTAAGCTCGCCTCACTCGTCCTCGCGGTATCGGCCATCGCGGTGATCGGCATCACAGGGACGGCGGACGCCGCGGCCGGCGACGCGGACCTCGCGTACCGATGGGCCCCCATCCACTACCAGGACAGCGCCTCGTCCAAGTACACGGCCGACTATCTGGCCCCGGTGGACTACGACGGAGACTGGAACACGCGCAACAACTGGGAGAACCTCGACGCGAACGTCCCCCGGCTCGTCGGCACGGTCTACTACTCGGTGGTAGAAACCGACACCCACTGGTTCATCACGTACGCCTTCTTCCACCCGCGCGACTGGAAGACGCTCGGCCCGCACGAGAACGACATGGAAGGGCTGCTGCTCACGGTCAGGAAGGACGGCAGCCAGTACGGCGTGCTCCAGGCGATGGTCACGCTGTCCCATGACAACTTCTACTCCTACACGCCGCCGGGCAGCCCGTTCACCAACGGGCGCGAGAACATCGACGGCACCCTGATCATGCAGAACTGGGACGGCCAGGCGCACCCGACCGGCTTCCAGGAGGCCAAGGGCCACGGCTACAAGGCGTGGAACGGCGGCGGCTTCCCCGGCGGCGACGGCATCGTCTACTACCCGAGCCGCGGGGACGGCGAGGTGCCGTCCGGCGGCGACGACCGGTCGGTCGCCTACCGCCTGGTCGACATCTTCGGCGCGGGCGGCCTGTGGGACCGCCGCTTCGACGCCCAGCCGTACGCGTCCTGGGGCACGTTCGCGGGCGACAACGGCCGCGCGAACGCCGCCCACGCGCCGTGGGCCTGGGACGACATGGACGACGGCAGCGACCTGCAGCCCGGCGTCATCGCCACCGACCCCGCGTACCTGATCTCCAAGTACTTCGCCAACCTGGGCACCTACAGCCTGAACTACACGCGCAACACCTACCGCCATTAGGGGCGCGGTCCCACCGGGGCGCCGGGCAGAGCCGCCCGCGCGCCTCGGCGGGCCCGGCAAGGAGTCCGATCAGGAGTTGCGGGGAGTGTCGCGGACGATGCTCTGGACCTCGCCGACCGGGACGTCCCTGGCGGCTGCCACTTGGACGGGGGCGTAGGCGAAGCCGGCCACGGCGGCGGTCACCGTCCAGACGGTGGTGACCTGCAGGGTGTACGTCCTGCGGGGCTGGTCGGCGGAGGCGCGGAGGTAGCGGACGCCGCAGGAGAAGGCCCCGCCCTTGACGTACGGGTGGCCGGTGGGGCCGCAGTCCTCCTTGACCTCGGCGCGGTCGGAGGTCGTGCCGGGGTCGATGTTCACCCTGCTCAGGTTCGCGGTGACGGTGGCGGACATGATGCCGGGCAGTTCCGCGGTCACCGAGCGGGTGGGGGCGCCGATGCCGGTCAGCCACACCCAGGTGGGCAGGTTGACGTAGCTCTTGACGTTCGGGTTGAGCTGGATCTTGGGCTCGGGGACGGTCAGCGCGGCGCGCGCGATCTGGTACAGCTCCTCCAGGGTGATCCCGCCCGGCGGCGTGCCGCCCGCGGGCACCCACACGGCGCCCTGCAGCCCGGACCAGCACGCGAGCCCGTCGGGGTCGGCCGCGTTGAAGGCGGGCGTCCACCACCGGCCGTCCTGGCCCACCTTGTCCGCGAACTGCTCCATGTGCTTCTTGTGGTCCTGCTCGCTGGCGTTCGGGTTGACGTGGCGCCAGTAGACGTCGACGTCCTGCTGCTTCTTCAGCATCGCGTCGGCGTCGTCGCCGGGCTCGTACCAGCAGGGACGTTTCACCCGGTAGCCGTCGCCCTTGCCGCCGAGGCCGTCACCGCTCACGACGATCTTGGAGTGCTGGAGGACGACGCCGCTGGTCCGGCCGTCCTGGAATCCCGTGCCCTTCGGCCCTCCGTCGTCCCCGTACGCGGCGGCCTGGATGAAAGGGCTCAGCGCGGCGGCGAGCGCCATGGCGATCAGTGTTCTCATCGGCGGCACTCCTTAGCGCGCTGATGGGGGTAGGCGGCGTGCATGAAGGCCCTGGTGCGCCAGGCTCCGTCGTCGCCCCTGCGCAGGGCGGCGACCTGGAGGTAGATCGCGGCGGGCGGCCGGGTCCAGGACGGCTGGGTGGTGACGGGCCGCCCGTCGGTGCCGGTGACCTGGAGGCCGGACTCGTCGACGCACGCGTCGACCTCCGCGCCCCGGCCGACGACCGAGGCGACCCGCAGGGCGTACAACTTGGCGGTCCCGGTGGCGGACTCGCCGCGGTTCAGGAAGCCGCGCACCCAGGTGTAGGCGTCGCGGGCGGCCTCGTCCTCGACGCCGTCGAGGTAGGACTTGTCCTCGCCGCCGGTGGTGACGGCCCGCCACGCGCCGACGTAGCCGTCGGTGAAGGATCTGACCATGGCCTGCCGCGCGGAGTCCAGTCCGGCGGGCCACTCGATCGACACCGACAGGCCGGGGGCGACGTCGACCGTCTCGGCGCCCGCGGTGGACAGGGCCTTCGGGGCTCCGGGCGTGACGACACCCGCTCCCGATGAGACGTCCGAGGTGGCTCCCGGCGCGGGGGTGGCGCCGGACGAACCGCCGGGAGTGAACGGACGCTCCGCGCCGGCCGCGCAGCCCGTGGCGAGCAGCGCGACGGCGAGGGCGACCCGCATCCGCATACCCGCGACGCTAACCGTGCCCCGCCCGCCCCAACCACCGTTTTGCGGGTATCGGCATGACTCGCCGGAATCATCGCGTCCCACGAGCACCGCCACCTTCACCCTTTCCCGCACCGTTCGCTCCCACATGGCTCACGCGCTCGGCATCGAATGCAGCCGCCAGGACGGCAGGAGCTCGTCGATGAGCGCCTCCGTCTCCGGAGCCATCCCGCCGCCGTAGGGATGCGAGGCGGCCCTGCGGTGCAGCCCGTCCACGACCGCGCGCAGCTTGAGCGGGTCCCCGGTGGCGTGCGCGGACCTCAGCAGGTCGCGCCACAGCCCTTCGTCGTCGGCCGCGAGCAGCAGCCCTGCGCGGACGGCGGCCACGGCGGCGTCGGGGTCGCCGTGCGCCAGCCGCACCTCGCACAGCCGGTGCGCGGCGTCCGCCACGCTCGCGGCCACCTCGTACTCCAGCTCGTCGGCCGCCAGCCACGCGTACCGTCCCCGCGGCCTGCTGTTGAGCAACGGCCCGCGGACCAGGCCCAGCGCCCGTTCCAGCAGCACGGCCCGTGCGCCCGGGTCGTTGTGGGAGCGGCGGACCAGCTCGCGGAAGAGCTGCCAGTCGGACCGCACCTCGGGCCCGAGCCGGAGCCGTCCGGTGTCGTCGGTCCTGAGGTTGGGTCTGCCCTCGCTGTCGGTGCCCAGCCAGTCGGCGACGCGGGCGATCGTGGCGTCGCGGACGACGGACTGCACGCCGCGCGGCCACAGGATTCCGCCGAGGACGACCGGGTGGACGCCGGCCGGGTGCGTGGCCAGGTACACCACCAACTCGGACGCCAGCTCGGCCCTGCCCTCCTCCAGCGGCGGCAGCGGGCCGATCTCGACGGGCCCGAGGATGCGCACGTTGATCGAGGGGGAGGTCGTGAACTCCTGCGGCACCTCCTCCTCGCGCACCGGCTCGCCCTCGCGGCGCTCGGCCGTGCGGAACAGCTCGATCACCGCGTCGTAGTGCCGCCGGGGCAGCAACTGGGCGGCGACCGTGACGCCGAGCGCGTCGACCTTCGCCTTGCCGTCGTCGGTGATCTCCCACGTCCACGTGGGGTGCGGGACGTCGCCCGCGACGACGTACCCGGCGGCCATGCGCGTGCCCACGCGGCCGAGGCGGGCCAGGCGGCCGGCCTCGTCGGGGTCGGGCGCGATCACGGACAGCAGGAAATGGGGCGGCCACGAGGGGTCGGCGGCCCGCGCGTGGACCCGGCCGGTCAGCACGCCGTCGCCCGACGCGGCGACCTCCTCGGCCTGGGCCTCCAACTCGGGCAGCGCCTCGGCGAGGGTGCCCACGACGCGCACCCGCTCCGGGGCGATCATGGACAGGTCGCGGCCGAAGCCGACGAGCGTGACGCGCATCCGGTCCGACCAGCGGTTGGTGACCAGCTCGACGGCCAGCGCGGCCAGCGCGTCGCGGACGCGGTGCCCGGTGACGGCGATGACGCCGTGCGCGGCCTCCAGGTCGACCAGCACGCGGCCCGAGTCGGTCACCCCCAGCGACACCAGGCCCGGGTACGGGGCGGGGGCGTCGGCCAGGGCGTGCTCGTCGATGCCGCGCCCCTCGTGGGCGAGCAGCCGCCAGGTACGGCCGCCGTCGTGCGCCTCCCAGGGCTCGGGCGCGTCCGGCTCCGGCGGGTGGACCCACAGGTCGAGGCCCCGGGCGGACAGGTGGACGGCGTAGACGGTCGGCGGGACGCGGCCTTGCTCGGCCAGCAGCTTGCCGAGCAGGCGCAGGCCGTTGTCCAGCATGCGGCTGCCGGGCGCGTCCGAGCCCAGGCGCAGCGCGACCTCGGCCCCGGCGGCGTCCCCGCGCGGACGGGCGATGCGGCGGCCGAACGCGCGGTTCCAGAGCTGCTCGCGGCGGCGGCGCCCGAGCGCGGCGAGCAGGCCGGCCGCCGCCAGCGACCCCCCGGCCAGGTAGTCGATGAGGTCCAGACCGCCGCCGGTGTCCTGGGTCTCGGGCTTCTGAGGCCGCTCGATCTGCTCGGGCTTGGCGGTGGCGTTCTTGATGGACGGGACCGCCGTCGCGCCCGTCCCCTTCTGCGGGGGCAGGTGGTAGACGTGGCCCGGCAGCGGGGAGGGCGGGGTGGAGATCTTCTTCGTTTCCTGCCCGGCGTCCCGGCCGGCCTCGGCCGTCCCCTCCTCGGCGCCGGACTGCCGGTCCACCGTGCCCAGGCGGTCGCGTGAGACGTCCGTGCCGCCCGCCTGACGGCTCCCGGCGTCCTGGACGACGAACTGCGTGCGGCCGTCGGCCTCGACCGGCTCGCCGGCGTGGCGTTTGAGCGTGGCCTCGCGGGTCTCGTCCACCGGCACGACGTGGACGCCCCGCGCGTCGTCCGGCATGTCGAGCACCCAGCCGGGCCTGATCAGGTCGGCCATCTGCAGGCGGGTGCCGTCCGGCTGGGTCTTGTGCTGGTTGAGCCGGTAGATCTCCGGATAGCGGCGCCCGTCGCCGAGGCATTTGTCGGCGATCTCCCACAGGCTCTCGTGGTGACGCCCGTGCGGCGGCTGGACGACGTACACCTTCTTGACCTGGCGCACCGCTTCCAGGGAGTCGAGGGTGGTGGCCGTCGATGCGTCCGTGCTCGCCGGGCTGTGCAGGGCGGACGCGACCACCGTCGGCCTCGCCGGAGGGGGCGCGGACGAGAAGGCGGTGAGCGGGACGGCGGCGGCGGACACCGTGAAGAGCATGAGCGCGGCCGAGACCAGCCGGTTGGCCAGCGCCTGCGGCCCGCCGGAGAAGGGGACGCGGGCGGGCATGCCGATCCTGCGGATCCCGGCGTACACCTCGACGATCACGCAGATCACGAGCTGGAACCAGGTCAGCCAGACGAGCAGGATCAAGATGGCGATGGCCGTGCCGGTGCCGATCTGGCGGGTGAGCAGGTCGCCGCTCAGCAGCTCGGGGGGCAGCGGTGGGCCGGCGTAGCGCAGGAGGGCGTAGGGGACGCCGCCCATGAGCGCGGCCAGGACGATGAGCGCCCCGATGCCGACGATCACGTCGCCGGGCGTGCGGCGCGGCCGGATGCGCGCGACCGGCGCCGGAGTGATCCCCCTGGACGGCGTACGCGACGGGGGCGTGCGTGACGCGCTCATCCCTCTTCCTCCCTCGTCCCCCGGTCCTTCGAGCCTCTTACGCGGCGTCCGCCCGTGACGGACGGCGCGGTCACGGCGGCTGGTCGCCGGGGTCGGGGCCCGCGATGGCGACGCCGGACATCTCCGACCCGGGGAAGCCGAACGCCGACAGGAAGATCGCGTTCCAGCGGACGCTCACCGCGACGTCGACCTGCGCCTGCCCCGCGCCCGTCTGGCAGCGTGTGAGCCGGACGCCGGAATCGCCGTGGGCGGCCACGATCTGGCGGGCCTTGCCGCACACCGCGCCCTCGTCCCCGAGCAGGCGGACGGTGCCGGTCGCGCGCAGGTTCTCGACGTCGATCTGGTCGGCCGCCGCCCGTGCCGCCTGCTCGGCGATGTCGGACGCGCGCAGCCGCGCGTTGATCGCGGCCCCGCCGTCCACCAGCAGCCCGGCCAGCATGAAGACCACCACCGAGAACAGCACGGTGAACACCGACATCGAGCCGCCGTCGGCGGAGGCCGATATCGAGCGACAGTCGGCGGAGGCCGGCACCGAGCCACAGCCGGCGGACACCGGCACCGAGCCGTGGTCGCCCCGGAGGGGTCTCATCCGACCCTCCGGAACAGCTCCAGCGGCACGACGGACGTGCCCTTCACCTGCTTGATCGCGCCGAACCCGAGGAAGTCCAGGCGCAGCTCGCAGATCACCGTCGCGCGGACGGTGCCGCCCTCGTTCCAGTCGCTGCCCCCCAGGCTCACGTCCGGACGGCACTGGCCGCCGAGCGCCGCCTTCGCCGCCTCGGCCGCCGCCCCCGACGCCGCGCTCATCGTGCGCTGCACCGAGGCGGCGCGCGCGGCGTCCCTGGCGGCGCCGTTGACCTCGCCCTGCGCCTCCACGACGCGGCCCGCGCCGACGAGGAACATCAGGAAGAGCAGGAAGACGGGGGCGAGCATGACGGCCTCGACCGCCATCGAGCCCCGGTCGTCCGGACCCGTCGGGCGATACCGGCGGACCCATGAGACCCGAGCGACGTGTGAGACACAGGCGACCGGTGAGGCGCGATCCCGGCGGACGCGTACGGTCACGGCTTTCCGCCGGTACCGCCGCCCCCGCCGAAGTTGCTCTGGATCTCGTTCTGCTTCTGGGTGACCAGAGTCTTGATCAACGTGGCGAGCCCGAGGGCCACGCCCGCGATGATCGCCGTGATGATCACCCACTCGACGGCGGAGGCTCCGCGCGAGGGGGCGTTCCTGGCCCGGTCGACCCGCACGTGCAGCACGGCGACCAGGTATTCGAGCCACGGTGGAGTGAGCATCTATGCCCCCAACATCTTCATCGCTGCCGGAAAACTGAGAAACACCACGAATCCCGCGCAGAGCAGGAGCTGGGCGACCAGCATGGACTGGGACCGCTCGCCGGCCTGCCCCTCGACCTCGGCGAGTTCGCGCCGCCGCATGGTCGCCGCGCGGGCGGTGAGCGAGGTCCGGACCTTGGCGCCGTCGTCGGCCACCAGCCCGAGCGCAGCCGACAGGTCGCGCAGCTCGTCGACGTTGATCTCGTCGCCGAGCTGGCCGAGCGCCTGCCAGGGGGTGATGCCGACGATCCTGGCGTTGCCGAGCGCCTCGCGGATGCGGGCCATCGCCCAGTTGGACGTGCCGCCGCCGTCGCCGACCGAGACCGCCATCAGCAGCGCCTCGGGTACGCCCCTGCCTCCGGCGAGGTTCATCGACACCAGGTCGAGGAAGGCGCCGACGGCGTGCCGGAAGTCGCGCCTGCGCACGGCGGCGTCCCGGCGTATCTGCAGGTCGGGCAGGAAGAAGAACACCACGGCGACCACCAGGGCGGCCCACAGCGGCACCTGGAGCGAGATCGACCAGCCGATCAGCGCCAGCCAGCCCACCAGGACCGGGAAGGACAGCAGCCCGGCGACCGCGAGCAGCACCTTGGTGGCGAGGTACCCCTCGAAGGAGCGGCCGAGCAGCGTCAGGTCGGCGCGGACGGAGCGGACCTCCCAGCCGCGGGCGGCGTAGAACTGCGCGAGCCGCACGCCGAGGCCGCGCCGGAACGCGCTGACGTTCTCGTCCGGGCTGATGAGCTGGAGCCGGAACGCGTCGTCGCCCTCGCGCACCGAGTCCAGCGCGAGCAGGCGGGCCACCAGGCCGGGGCGGGGCGGGAACAGGGCCCGGAACAGCAGGAACAGGCCGAGGCCCACCGCCGCGCCCGCCAGGATGTTCTCAACCACGGGCACCTCCCGGCACCGGCTCGCGTTCCACGGGGGCGCTCGTGGCCGGGCCGAGCAGCCGGGCCGGCTTGTCGAAGCGGGCGAGCCGCCGCATCCAGGCGAACCCCGCGCCGAACAGCGCGGCCACGACGACCAGCACGGCCTGCCCGAGCAGCGTGTTGTACTCCTCGACGTAGGAGCGGTTGAAGACCACGAGCAGCCCGGCGAAGGCGATCGCCGTGCCGACCACGATCTGGACGCTGCGGCGCGTCGACCTGCGCTCGGCCTCGACGCGGCGGCGCATGTCCAGCTCCTCGCGGGCCGAGACGGCGAGCGCGCCGAGCACCTCACGAAGGCCGGGGCCGCGCAGCTTGGCGTTGAGGATCAGCGCGGCGATCACCAGGTCGGCGGACGGGTCGTCCAGCTCGTCGGCGAACAGGCGCAGCGCGTCGGCCAGGGGCATGCGGGTGTGCAGGCGGTCGACCATCGAGCGCAGGTGGGGACGCAGGGTCGGCGCCGCCGCCCTGATCGAGGACGGGATCGCCTGTTCCAGGCCCGCGGCCCCGGCGATGGTGTCCCTGAGCGATTCGGTCCAGGCCGCGAGCCCTTCGAGGCGGCTCATGGCCGAGCGTTCCTCGGCCGCGCCGCCGGTGAGGCCCCGCCAGGCGAGGACGAGCAGCACCGCGCCCGCCGCCATGACCGGCCACCGGGTGACGACGAGCACCAGGCCGCCGGTGATGGTGGCGACCGCCGAGCGGGTGGAGAGCCTGCGCACGAGCTCGCGGCGGCGCGCGCCGCGGTCGGGGGTGGCGGGCCGGGGACGGACGCCGTACAGGGCGAGGCCGAGCAGGAACAGGCCCCCGCCGACGGCGGCCCCGGCCAGCAGCGCCAGCCAGTCGAACAGCCCTACGGGCAGCGGGATCACGACCAGCCCCCCATGGTCGGGTCGTAGCCGTGGTCGATGAGGTCGTTCAGGCAGGCGATCGGCGCGAGCGGCACGGCGTGGCCGTCCGGGCCTGGGGCGAAGACCTCCGAGGAGAGCACCCGCCCGTCGACGCCCGCGACCTCGCGGACGCTGGCGACGTACCGGCGCAGGCGGCCGCCCTGGTGGTAGTCGTTGCGCTTCTCGATGAACACGACGAAGTCGATGGCGCCCGCGATCAGCATGTGGGTGGCCTCGATGGGCAGCCGCTCCTCGGCCTGCAGGGCGTAGGTCGCGATGCGGTTGAACACCTCCATCGAGGAGTTCGCGTGGATGGTCGACAGCGAGCCGTCGTTGCCCTGGGTCATCGCGTTCAGCATCGTGACGATCTCGTCGCCGAGGACCTCGCCGACGATCACGCGGCTGGGGTTCATGCGCAGCGAGCGGCGGACGAGCTCGGCCATGGTGATCTCGCCCTGGCCCTCGGAGTTGGGCAGGCGGTGCTCGAAGGCGACCACGTTGGGGTGGAGCTCGGGGAACTGGTCCAGGCCCAGTTCCAGGGCGCGCTCGACGGTGATCAGCCGCTCGTGCGGCGGGATCTCGTTGGCGAGGGCCCGCAGCAGCGTGGTCTTCCCGGCGTTGGTGGAGCCGGCGATCATGATGTTCTTCCTGGCGGCCACGGCGGCCGACAGGAAGCGGCCGAGCTCGGGGGTGAGCGTGCCGTTGCCGACCAGGTCGCTGAGGAAGACCTTGCCGAGGCGCGCCCGGCGGATGGACACGGCGGGGCGCACCGTGACGTCCATGACCGCCGAGAGGCGTGAGCCGTCGGGCAGGCGCAGGTCGAGCTGCGGGTTGGCGGTGTCGAAGGCCCGGCTGGACAGGCCGCTGTAGGCGGCGAGGATCTGGATGAGCTCGATCAGCTCCTCGTCGGAGTCGGCCACCGGGTCGTGCATGAGCTCCTGGCCGTCGGCGTACCCGACGAACACGCGGTCACAGCCGTTGACGTCGATGTTCTCGACCTCGGGGTCGTCCAGCAGAGGCTGGAGCCTGCCGACGCCGAACAGCGCGGCGTGGATGCCCGCCGCGAGGGCCTCTTCCTCCTCGGCGGTGGGCGGGGTGCGGCCCGAGCCGATCTCGTTGCGGGCGTGCTCCTCCAGCACCTGGGAGATCAGCGCCCGCGCGAACTGGCGCTCGTCCTCGCCCGACATGGGCGCGAGGCCGCTCGCCTGGTCCACGCGGCGCTGGTGCGCGAGCCGGTCGCCGACCTCCTGCCGGAACCGCTTCACCAGCGTGTGGTCGATGCTCACCCGCTCGCCTCCTCCCCCGTCGATGCGGTCGCGGTCATCTCGACAGCCCTCCCGTCCGCGGGCGCGGCACGTCGCCGGACGGAGGCGGCGTGCGGCCGGGGGCCGGCGTACGGCCGGGGGCGACGCGGGCGGCCAGGCGTCCGGCCAGCTCGCGGGCCGTGCGGATCAGCAGGGAGCGGTCCAGGCGGCCGCCCCACTGGCCGCGCAGCAGCTCGGCGCCCTTGGGGTCGTACGCGAGGCCTCCCACGAACGCGACCTCCTTGCTGGTCGCGGCGACGATGCGCCGCACCTCGTCGATCGACGCGCGGTAGGACCGGGGCTCGGCGATCACGACCACGCCGACCTGCCCGGTGATCAGCATGAGCCGCTCGCGCAGGTGTGCCACGTGGTCGAGGCTCGGCCTGGTGAACAGCAGCGTCAGCTCGGCCTCGGCCATCAGCTCGTTCATCTGCGGGTGGGCGCCGAGCCTGCCGAGGTCGGCGAGGACGTCGGCCTGCGGCAGCGCGGCGAGCGCCCGGCCGAGCGGCCCCCACAGCCAGGTCAGCCCGGCGGCCTGCTCGCCGTTGGTGAGCCCGGTGAGGACGTCGAGGCCGCCGACGAGCTTCTGGGTGTGCTCGTGGATCTGCTCGGGGCGAAGGCCGCGCCGGGCCGTCGCGCCCAGGCTCAGCAGGCCCCGGGACGGGTTGAGGACGGCGCCGTCCATGCCGGGCAGGCGGTAGACGAGGTCACCTCCGGAGGGGTCGCACTCGGCGAGGAGCACCGGCCGGGGCCAGACCGCGCCGAGGGCGGTGGCGGCGGTCGTCACGCCGGGGGCTCCCTTGTCGGCGGCGAGGGCGATGAGCGCCACCTCAGCCCGTGCCCGCGAGCTTGCCCAGGGCGATCTCGCCGCTGGAGGCGTACATGGCGACGGTGGGCGAGACCGAGGAGTCGACGATGATCGACACCAGGCCCGTGCTGCTGGTCTCGCTGGAGCCCACGCTCTCGACGAGCGCGCTCGGGGCGAGCACCTTGCCCTGCGTGGTGCCCCTGCCCGAGCCGGGGACGTACAGCACCTGGACGTGGTCGCCGCGCTGGAGGCCGATCGGCATCTGGCCGGGCTTGAGCGCGAGGCCGAGGGTGACCTTGCCGGGGCCGCTCTGCTCGCTGTCCCTGCTGACCATCGCCTCGGTGAGCAGGGTGCCCGGCAGCAGGGTGACGCGGGCGAAGGTGGCGGCGACCTCGTCGCGGTGGCGGTAGTCGACGTAGGCGATGCCGGTGTCGGCGATCTGGACCTCTTCCATCGCCGCGGGGATGATCGGCTGGCCCGGGCCGATCTGCTGGGTGATGCGGATGGCCGTGACGCGGTCGCCGCTGCGCACGACGAGCAGGGTGGTGGCGAGGGCGCCGCCGAGGACGAGCAGCAGGGCGAGGGCCGCGAGGGCGGGCTTGCGCTCGCGGGGCGGCACGGGGAGCTTGCGGGACGCGGGGCCCGACAGCGCGCCCGGCGACCCCGGGCGCTCCGCGTTGACGTGCGCACGGCTGTCGCGGTCGGGTTTCTCGCTGATCCTCATGGGTGGGGGGCTCCCGAATCAGGGACCGGGCCGACGCCCGCACCATGCGCTGATATCGATCAACTCTGGGCCGATCGAGACGAACCGCATGACCACGGGGCGGAACGGCATGGTCACGGATATGTTATGACGGGGATCTTCGGTTATGGCCCGAAATTCTCGTACCATCGCGTGCAGCTTGCACCAAGCTCAGGGTTAGAAACCGGACCCATGCTCATCCACTATGGATTGGCGTGTCAATGGGAGGGTCAATGGTCTCAGCGCTCCCGTGACACCGATCGCGTCGAAATTTGCGCCTATATTCCCCTTTGTATCGGCCGTAACGCTCGCAGCAGGCGACACTATCGCGCCTGGTGCCTGTTCCCCGCGAACCCGCATCCTAACCGTTCTCGGGACGGGACCTCTTCCTACGGTTCCCGGGGTTCCGCGGGGACGGGCGCCGTTTCCTCGCCGATCCACCGGAGGTACGCGCCGAGCCCGCCCTCGATGGGAAGCGCGATGATCTCCGGGGTCTCGTACGGATGCCCCCGCCGAATGTGCTCAGTGAGTTCGCCGGAGCGCTCGCGCGTCGTCTTGACGAGCAACAGGAACTCCTCAGCCGCCTCGATCTCGCCTTTCCAGCGGTAGACGCTGGTCATCGGGCCGACGATCTGGGCGCAGGCGGCGAGCCTGGCCTCGACCGCCGACCGCGCGAGCGCGGCCGCCGTGGCGCGGTCGTCCACCGCGACCTGGACCTGCACGTATTCCGGCATGAGCGCCCCTTCGCGTTAACCGGCCGGACACTTTGCCGGCCGGATGTGCACAGCGTTGTCCACATCTTCGTCCACAGCCCCGCAGGCTAGTTATGTGACTAGTCCTGCCTGAAATATAGATAGATATCCGGTTTATCCCGCCCAGCTCTCCGCCGCACACAGAGTTATCCACAGGCGAGCGACGATTTCCACATGGCTGTGGACGAGGGGCGGCATCCGACCTCCAGGTGAACGGGACCTGCGTTCCCGGCGCTCTCCACGTTCGCGCCGATGAGGGCGCCCCGGAGCCGGCACGCCCCCACAACGCCGGGTAACCACCCAGGCTAGCGGTCTTTTCGTATCGGTCTTTGAGTACGAGACCAGTCGAAACCAGACGGATGTGCTGAAACCCGTTATGGCGGGAACGATAGCTACGTCCCCCCTCGACAGGTGCATATGTCCGTCTCGGCACGCAGGTGCGGAGCACGTGAGAAGGAGGGGGTCATGAACAGAATCCTGACGTCCGGCGTCGGGCTGGCCACAACCGTCCTGCTGGTGGGCGCATGCGGCAATTCCGCCACGCCCACGACCCATTACAGCAACGCGGCGGCGAACGCCACGGAGTCCCCGTCCCCGACCGGCACGGAGACCGGCTACCCCGGCTACCCGGGAGCCTCTCCCACGGCCTCGCCGACGGGCACCTCCTCGCCCGGGGCGTCGCCCACCGGCACCGAGTCGATGAGCCCCATGCCCACGCCCGAGCACGCCAAGGTCAAGGTCGCCGACTCCAAGTACGGCAAGGTCCTGGTGGGCGAGCACGGCAGGGCGCTCTACGTGTTCGAAAAGGACACCGGCGGCACGCCCAGCTGCACCGGCGCCTGCGCCACCGCCTGGCCGCCGATGGTCACCCGTGAGAAGCCGCGGGCGGGCGACGGGGTCAAGGAGAGCCTGCTCGGCACCACCACGCTCCCGCAGGGCGACAAGCAGGTCACCTACGACAAGCACCCGCTGTACTACTACAGCGGCGACAAGGCGGCCGGAGACTTCAACGGCCAGGGCAAGACCGATTTCGGGGGCAAGTGGTACCTCATCCACCCAGATGGCAAGAAAGTGGAGAAGTAGGAGAACGGGCACCCGCGGGTCTGGTTGGCGTAAACCTCCGGACCGGGCGGACTCCCGTCGCTACGTTGAAGCGCGGGAGCCGGTACCCGGAGGAGACGCCGCATGCGGATCATGCTTACCGTGGTCTCAGATCACGGCCATCGCGACGTGGTGGCCGAGGGCGACGAGGAGACCACGGTCGCGGGGCTCGCCGCCGCGCTGAAGGGCGCGCCGGCCGAGACCCTCGGCAACGTCGTACGCCTGCCGCGCGCACGCGCGCCGTACGGCATGGGAGGGCAGGCGCCGCGCCCGCGCGCCTCCAAGGAGGCGCCGTCGCTGTGGGTGGACGGCAGGCGGCTCGACCCCGACGCGGCGGTGGTCGCCGCGCTGCGCGACGGCGACCTGGTCACGCTCGACCAGCGCGCCGCCGGGTCGACGCTGCTGACCGAGCCGGGCGGCGTGATCGAGATCAGGGTCGCTGGAGGGCCCGCCGCCGGGTCGGTGCACCGACTGGGCCTCGGCGTGCACGTCATCGGCTCCGATCCGGGCTGCGCGGTGCCGGTGGCCGATCCCGACATGCCCGCCGAGGCGGTCGAGGTGCGGGTCACCCCGGACGAGGTGCTGCTGCGCTCCGCCGCGCCCCCGGGCAAGGAGGCGGCCAGGCCCCCGCGGAAGAGACGCGGGCGGGCACGCCGCGACGCCCCCGGCCTGGAGGCGGCCTCCTTCGACGTCATCGGCGGCGACATCATCGGCGCCATGACGCGCGGCGCCACCCACAGCACCGCCCACGTCGGCGGGGAGCCGGTGGGCGTGCCCCGCGCGTGGCCGGACGGCACCCCGCTGACCTGCGGGAACTCCGTGCTCGTGCTGCGGGCCACCGAGCCGCCCGACGCGCACCTGGACGCCCTGCCCGAGGGCGGCCTGGCCTACAACCGCCCGCCGCGCCTGCGCCCGGCCGAGCGGCGCAGGCGGTTCGAGGTGCCCGCGGAGCCCACCCGGGGTGAGGGCGTGCGCCTCCAGCTTCTGGCCGCGTGCCTGCCCGCCGTGCTGGGCTTCGCGCTGGCCGCGGTGTTCCAGATGTGGTTCTACCTGCTGATCGCCCTCATGACCCCGATGATCATGATCGGCCAGTGGATCAGCGACCGGCGGCACGGCCGCAGGAAGTACCGCCAGGAGCTCAAGGCGTACAAGGAACGCCAGGCCGCGTTCGAGGCCGCGGTCGAGAAGGCCAGGGCCGTCAACGAGCTCGAACGCCGCGCAGCCTCCCCCGACCCTGCCGATCTGCTGCTCACCGCCACCGGCCCACGCCGGCGCCTGTGGGAGCGCAGGAGCCACGACCCGGATGCCCTGCGCCTGCGCGTCGGCCTCGCCGACCTGCCCGCCGAGATCGACTTCGTGCCCGAGCGCGGCGCGTCCGCCGACCTGGCGATGCCCGAGCCGCCGACCTCCGGCGCGGTGCCCGTCTCGCTGGCCATGCGGCGGCTCGGCGTCGTGGGCGTGACCGGCCCGCGGGAGGTCGCCCTCGGCGTCGCCCGGTCGCTGGTCGGGGCCGCCGCCACGCTGCACAGCCCCCGCGACCTGTCGGTGGTCGTCCTGTCGGCCAACGCCGACGGCGCGGCGCAGTGGAACTGGGCCCGCTGGCTGCCGCACTGCGCCCCCCGCGAGACCGACGCCCTGGCGCTGGTCGGCGCGGACCCCGAAGCCGCCGCCCAGCGCGTCGCGGAGCTCGCCTCCCTGATCGGCGCGCGCCTCGGCGACGACGACCCGCAGGGCGCCCTCGGCGGCGCGCTCAAGTCCTGGGGACGCTCGTTCCAGGCCGGCGAGGAGCCGCTGTTCGCGTCCTACGACGACCGCCCGTACGACGTGCTGGTGATCCTGGACGGCGCCCAGGTGCTGCGCGGCCTGCCCGGAATGCCGCAGGTGCTCCGGCAGGGCCCGCGCGCGGGCGTCTACACGATCGCCGTGGACGAGGACCAGCGGCTGCTGCCGGAGGAGTGCGCCACCGTCGTCGACTGCGGCGAGAGCGGCTTCGTCCGGCTGCGCGGCGGAGGCCTGGACGCGATCGGGGAGATCCTCGCCGACCAGGTGTCCGCCGCCTGGTGCGACCGCCTCGCGCGCTCCCTGGCCCCGCTGCGGGACGTGAGCAGGGACGACGCGACGGCCGCGCTGCCCGGCTCGGTGCGCCTGCTCGACCTGCTGGCCCTGCCCGCCCCGAGCGGCCGCGCGATCGCGTCCCGCTGGCGCGCGGGCGGTCGTACGACCACGGTGCCGATCGGAGTGGGCGCCGACGGGCCGTTCAGCGTGGACCTGCGGACGGACGGCCCGCACGCGCTGGTCGCGGGCACCACGGGCGCGGGCAAGTCCGAGCTGCTCCAGACGCTCATCTGCTCGCTCGCCGTGGCCAACCGGCCGGACGAGATGACGTTCGTGCTCATCGACTACAAGGGCGGGGCCGCGTTCAAGGAGTGCGTGCGCCTGCCGCACACCGTCGGCATGGTGAGCGACCTGGACGAGCACCTCACCCAGCGCGCGCTGTCCTCCCTGGCCGCCGAGATCCGCCGCAGGGAGCGCCTGCTGCTCGCCCACGGGGCCAAGGACATCGACGACTACCAGGAGCTCACCGGCTCCCGCCCGTCCCTGCCGCGCCTGCTGCTGATCATCGACGAGTTCGCCGCGATGGTGTCCGAACTGCCCGACTTCGTGGACGGGCTCGTCGACATCGCCCGGCGCGGCCGGTCCCTGGGCATCCACCTGGTGCTCGCCACGCAGCGGCCGGCCGGCGTCGTCACCGCCGACATCCAGGCCAACACCTCGCTGCGCATCGCGCTGCGGGTCACCGAGCCCGCCGAGTCGGCCGACGTCATCAGCGGACCCGAGGCCGCGCACATCTCCAAGTCCACGCCCGGCCGCTGTTACGTGCGCTCGGGCGCGGGACCGGCGCAGCCCGTCCAGACGGCCAGGATCGGCGGCCGTACGCCGGAGGCCGCGCGCCGCGCCCAGGGGCCGCGGGTCGTGGAGGTCGGCTGGCGCGACCTCGGGCACCCGCTGCGCGCCGTCCCGGAGTCCACGGGGGGCGTCTCGGTGTCGGGGCCCACGTCCGACCTGGCCGTCCTGGTCGACGCCCTGGTGGACGCGGCAAGGATCGCGGGCGTCCCCGAGCAGCCCAGCCCGTGGCTGCCGCCGCTGCCGGACCTGACGCTGCTGGAGGAGGCGCGGGAGACGCCCACCCGGCCGGCACGGGCCCTGACCAGGGCCGGGGAGGTGCCGCCGCTGCCGTTCGGCGTCACCGACCTGCCGTGGGCGCAGGACCGCCGCCCGCTCGCCCTGGACCTGCCGCGCGACGGCCACCTGCTGATCGCCGGCACCGCGCGCACCGGCAGGTCGACCGCCCTGCGCACGCTGGCGGGCTCGATCGCGCGGCTGGCCTCGCCCGAGGACGTCCACGTGCACGCCATCGACTGCGGCTCCGGCGCGCTGCTGCCGCTCGTGACGCTCCCCCACTGCGGCGCGGTGGTCACCCGCGACCAGCTCGACCGCGTCGAACGGCTGCTCACCCGCCTGCGCGCCGAGATCGGCCGCAGGCAGCAGGTGCTCGCCGAGGCCGGGTTCGCGTCCCTGGCCGAGGCCAGGCAGGCGGCCGGGCCCACCGCCGGGCAGACCGCTGGGCCCACCGCTGGGCCCACCGCTGGGCAGGGCGACGCGCTGCGGATGCCGTGGCTCGTGCTCATGCTGGACCGCTGGGAGGGCTTCGCCGCCGCCTTCGAGGGCTACGACTACGGGCGGCTGCTGGACGCGCTGATGCAACTGCTGCGCGAGGGCCCCGCCGTCGGGCTGCGCGCGGTGGTCACCGCGGACAGGTCCGGGCTGCTCGGCCAGATCTCCACGCTGTTCGACGACCGGCTGATCATGCGGCTGGCCGACCCCGCCGACTACGGGCTGGCGGGCCTGCCGCCGCGCAGCCTGCCGTCCGTCATGCCGCCCGGCCGCGCGCTGTCCATGGGAGACCAAGGGCTCGTGGAGAACCAGATCGCGCTGCTGGACGAAGACCCGGCGGGGCCGGCCCAGGTGGCGGTCCTGCAGGCGCTCGCCCGCGCCTCCGCCGAGCGGCACCCCGCACCGGCGTCCCTGCTGCGCGTGGACGCGCTGCCGATGCGGATCACCGCCGCCCAGGCCCTCGACCTCGCCCCCGGGTTCAAGCCGCCCTCGCCGCTGTGGGCGCTGCTCGGCGCGGGCGGGGACTCGCTGGCCCCGCTCGGCGTCGACCTGAGCGCGCAGGGCCCGGCGGCGGTGGTCGCGGGGCCGTCCAGGTCCGGGCGGTCCTCGGCGCTGCTGACGGCCGCGCGCTGGCTGATCGGCCAGGACACGCCGGTCGCCGTGGTGGCCCCGCGCCGCAGCCCGCTGCGCGAGCTGTCCGGCCAGGACGGCGTGCTCGGCGTCCTGACCGGCGAAGGCGACGACCTGCCCGGCGCGCTGGCCGGGCACGACCGGTACGTCGTACTGGTGGACGACGCCGAGCTCGTCTCCCCCGACTCGCCGCTCGGGATGGCGCTGGAGGCCACGCTGCGCAGCGGGCGCGACGGCGAGCACGGGCTGCTGATCGCGGGCACGACCGGCGACCTGGCGACGGCGTACCGCGGGTTCGTGGCCGAGGCGCGCAAGTCGCGCACCGGGCTGCTGCTGGCCGTGCAGAGCCCGGCGGACGGCGACCTGTTCAACGTGCGGCTGCCGCGCGGCGCGGTCGGCGGCCCTCCGGGGCGCGGCCTGCTGGTCGTCTCGGGCGCCGCCACGCCGATGCAGGGCGCTCTCACGAGCTGAGCCCGGACGGCTACTGGCAGCCGCCGCGGCCGTCGTCGGGGCGGAAGCATTCGACGGGCCCGCCGAACGTCGAGGTGATCGTGAAGGACATGCCCGGGAGCAGGGGGACGGCCGCGACGGCGTTCCCCTCGACCGTCACCCCGCGCTGGTCGCCCTTCTGCCAGGCCTGGACGGTCACCGACTGGAGCATCTTCGGCCCGACGTCGCGCACGATGCCGCGCGCCTTCGCCTCGGCGGCCCCCTGCCAGCCCTCGGACCCGGTCCCGGCGGACCTGGCGATCCGCGCGCCCTCGCGCGCCGCCGCGTCCGCGACCTGCCGGCCGTGGAAGACCAGGGCGAACTGGACGATCAGCAGGATGACCACGAGCACGACCGGCATGATCAGCGCCAGCTCGATCACCGACGCGCCGCGGTCGCGCGCCTGCGCGTCCCGCCCCCGAAATGCGACGGCCCGGCGGGGGAAAGCCACCCGCCGGGCCCGAGCGCGGTCCGTACGGGACGGCCGGTCCGCCGTCCCTGAGCCCCCGCGTCTCACGTGCTGCGCTATCGCGTCGCGGACTCGATGTTGCCGCGGTAGGTGTTGATCAGCCGGGAAGCCTCGGCGAGCTCCTCCGACATCCGCTGGAACGCCTGGCGGTAGTTCTGCCAGGCGCCGCCGAACCGCACCGCTCCCGGGCCCGTCCATGCCGTGCCGACCTTCGCCGCCTCGCGGTCGAGCGTCGCCATCGTCTGACGCACCTGCTCGGCCTGCTGCGTGAACTGAGCGGCCATGTTCTGCATTTCCGCGGGGTCGCCGCCGAGCAAGCTCTGGCTCATGCCGGTCTCCTTGGGGATCGTATGCACACAGGGGGTAGCCAAACGCCCCTACCTTAGACGTCCAGCCCCTAGGATGCACTGCTTATAGCGACTGGATATCGCGTTCAACCCGCTTATGGGCCCCAGTTATAGGCCCCAGGGGCCTCATTTCCCGGGGCGGGGGTAGGGGCTCTCGTGAGATCAGAGGCCGCTTACACTCCGTGGAAGGCGCGCAAGGCCCTTGGGAGGATCAGACCCCTTGGGAGGAAAAGGAAAGGGACGACCTCGGTGGAGAAGGTCCTGATCGCCAATCGTGGCGAGATAGCGGTACGGGTCGCCCGGGCATGCAAGGACGCCGGGCTTCTCAGCGTGGCGGTGTACGCCGAGCAAGACCTCGACGCTCTGCACGTCCGCATGACGGACGAGGCGTACGCCCTCGGAGGGCGGACCCCGGCCGAGACCTATCTCGACATCGGCAAGATCCTGCGGATCGCGGCCGAGTCCGGCGCGGACGCCGTGCACCCGGGGTACGGCTTCCTGGCCGAGAACGCCGAGTTCGCCCAGGCCGTGATCGACGCCGGCCTGACGTGGATCGGCCCGCCGCCCGCGGCGATCACCGCCCTCGGCGACAAGGTGGCCGCGCGCCACATCGCCCAGCGGGTGGGCGCCCCGCTCGTGGCCGGCACCCCCGACCCGGTCTCCGGGGTGGACGAGGTGGTCGAGTTCGCCTCCCAGCACGGCCTGCCCATCGCGATCAAGGCGGCCTTCGGCGGTGGCGGGCGCGGGCTGAAGGTCGCCCGCACCCTGGAGGAGATCCCCGAGCTGTTCGAGTCGGCGGTGCGTGAGGCGGTGACCGCGTTCGGGCGCGGCGAGTGCTTCGTCGAGCGCTACCTCGACCGGCCGCGCCACGTCGAGACGCAGTGCCTGGCGGACCAGCACGGCGGCGTCGTCGTGGTGTCCACGCGCGACTGCTCTCTCCAGCGGCGCCACCAGAAGCTCGTCGAGGAGGCCCCCGCGCCCTACCTCTTCCCCGAGCAGCTGGAGCTGCTGTACTCCTCCTCCAAGGCCATCCTCAGAGAGGCCGGCTACGTCGGCGCGGGCACGTGCGAGTTCCTGGTCGGCCAGGACGGCACGATCTCGTTCCTGGAGGTCAACACCCGCCTCCAGGTCGAGCACCCGGTCAGCGAGGAGGTCACCGGCATCGACCTCGTGCGCGAGATGTTCCGCGTCGCCGACGGCGAGCCGATCGGTTACGACGACCCCGAGGTCCGCGGGCACTCGATCGAGTTCCGCATCAACGCCGAGGACGCCGGCCGCAACTTCCTGCCGAGCCCCGGCACGCTGACCACCATGCACGTGCCCTCGGGCCCCGGCGTGCGCCTGGACGCCGGGTACGAGCCGGGCATGACCGTCCCGCAGTCCTTCGACTCGCTGGTCGCCAAGCTGATCGTCACCGGCCGCACCCGCGCCGAGGCCCTGGCCCGCTCGCGGCGCGCGCTGGCGGAGTTCGTCATCGAGGGCATGCCCACGGTCATCCCGTTCCACCGGGCCGTCGTCGAGGACGCCGCCTTCACCGGCGAGCCGTTCGGCGTGCACACCCGCTGGATCGAGACCGAGTTCACCGGCGCGATCGAGCCCTACGCCGGGGACGTCGCCTCCTCCGAGGAGCCCGAGGAACGCGAGCGCGTGATCGTCGAGGTCGGCGGCAAGCGCCTGGAGGTCGTGCTGCCCGCCGCCTCCAGCACGACGCGCCAGGCCACCAAGAAGCCCGCCCGCCGCGCGGCCGGCAGGGGCGGCGCGGCGGCCTGGGGCGGGGACGCGCTGGTCAGCCCGATGCAGGGGACCATCGTCAAGGTGGCGGCCTCCGACGGCGACGCCGTCCAGGCCGGCGACGTCATCGTGGTGCTGGAGGCCATGAAGATGGAGCAGCCGCTCACCGCCCACAAGTCCGGAACAGTCACCGGGCTGGTGTCCACGGTCGGCCAGACAGTCACGGCCGGCGCCGCGATCTGCGAAATCAAAGACGCCTGATCCCGTTCGGGCCTAAAAAGGGCGCTCCGATCGCCGTGCCGGGGGCGCGGCGATAGGCACAGTTCGGGGCGCGGCGGTGTTCTGGAGTCCTCACGCGCGAGGGATCGTCCCTCACCCTCGCGTGTGAGGGCGGACGAACGCCGCCAAAAGGGGCGTCCCGAACCGCCGTGCCGGAGGCGCGGCAATCGGCACAGGATACGGTGGCCAATCGAGGAACCTTGTCGACCCGCCGTTCGTCCTGTAGGGCGAAGGAGGCATATAGCCGTGACCACTCATTCGGTGCGCCGCGCGGCGGCCACAGTCGTGGCCGCCCTGGTCGGCCTTTTCACGCTGCTCGCGCTGGCGCCCTCGGCGCAGGCCGCGGCCCCACCGCCCGATCCGAGCACGATCGTGGCCGCATGGAAGACCGGCGACCCTGTGTTCGCCGGCCCGGGCGTCACACTGAGCAAGGACCAGCTGTCCGAGATCCGTGACGCGGTCAAGGGCGCCGATAGCAAGATCTACGTGGCCGCCCTCGCGGACGGCACGGTGACCAGCGGATCCGCCGCCGGGCAATTGATCACCGCCCTGGGCCAGTCGCTCGCCCAGGAAGGCCGCAACCGCGCCACGGTGGCGATCCTGGACGGCAACTCGCTGTTCGCCGGCTCCAGCGCGATCCGCAGGACCGGCCTGGCCGGCGACCTCGCCGAGGCCGCCGTCGCCAACAACAAGGACGTCGTGTCGGGCATGAAGGACTTCGTGGCCCGCGTCGACAAGGCCGTCAGCGGCGACACCCGCGGGGCCCTGAAGACGGGCAGTTCCGCGGGGGGCGGCGGTGGCGCGGGGGTGCTGATCGGCATCCTGGTGATCGCCGCGGTCGGCGGCCTGGGCATCTTCCTGATCTCCCGCAAGAGGCGGCGCGACCGCGAGGCGCGTGAGGCCCGCGAGCTGGCCGCCGTCAAGCAGACCGTCGAGGAGGACGTCACCAAGTTCGGCGAAGAGATCACCGCGCTGGACCTGGACGTCAAGGTGGCGGGCGCCGGCGCGTCCGACCAGGACGACTGGCGCCAGGCCCTCGACTCCTACGAGCGGGCCAAGACCGAGCTCGCCGCCGTCAAGCGCGCGGACGACCTGCGCGGCGTGACCGGCATTCTCGAGGAGGGGCGTTACGCCCTGGCCTGCGTCAAGGCGCGGGTGAACGGCCAGCCGATCCCCGAGCGGCGCGCGCCGTGCTTCTTCAACCCGCAGCACGGCCCGTCCGCCCGCGACGTCCGCTGGGCTCCGCCCGGTGGCGCGCCCCGTGACGTCCCGGCCTGCGCCGACGACGCGCGGCGCGTCGAGCAGGGCTTCGACCCGATGACCCGCGAGGTCATGATCGACGGCGAGCGCCGCCCGTACTACGACGCGGGCCCGGCCTATGCGCCCTACGCCTCCGGCTACTACGGCGGCTTCGGCGGCGACCTGATGACCGGCATGCTCATCGGCACCGTCCTCGGCAGCTCGCTCGGCGGCTTCGGCTGGGGCGGCGGCGGGTACCACGCCGGGTACGAGGCGGGCTACGCCCAGGGCGCCGACTCCGGAGTCGGTGACTTCGGCGGTGGCGGCGACTGGGGCGGAGGCGACGGAGGCGGAGGCGACTGGGGCGGCGGCGACTTCGGTGGCGGCGACTTCGGCGGTGGTGGCGGCGACTGGTGACGGTCCCCGGGGCACCGCCCCGGCCCGCACCGGCCGGCGCATGACCTCACGACGCTGAGCGGTCTCAGCACGCACGTTCACGGAGCCCCGGCGGCCATCGCCCGCCGGGGCTCTTCCGTGTCCGCAGGCGCCCACAGGGGCCCGTCAGGGTCCATACGGCGCGGTGAGGCGGGGAGCACGAAAGCGATCTGCAAGGGACGTGCAACCCCGCGTATATGATCATCTGCGAGACTCGGCGCAGTTGTCGAGGAGGCCTGTGTTGCGTCGTTCAATCCCCCTGGCCCTGGTATGCGCGATTACCGGGTTGTCCGTGCTCACCGTGCTCACCGTGCCCGCCGGGCCCGCGTCGGCGGCGGCGCCGTCGTCCGCTTCGGCGGCCCACACGGCCCACACGGCCCACACGGCCTCCGCGCCCTGCAAGCCCGGCTCCGGCCTGAAGCTGCGCGGCAAGGACTTCACCGGCGGCGCCACTCTCCCGGACAACCTGCGCTGTGCCGACCTCACCAATGCCAAGCTGGACGAGGCCGACTTCACCCAGAAGGATCTCAGCGGCGCGCTGCTGCACAACGCGTCGATGAAGGAGGCGGACTTCACGCAGGCGAAGCTGGAGTACGCCGACCTGACCGGCGCGGATCTGTCCAAGGCCGATCTCGGGCAGATGCACGCCAAGCACGCCGTCCTGCGCAATGCCGTCCTCACGGACGCCAAGGCGGGCCAGGCCGAGTTCCCGCACGCGGACCTCACCGGCGCGATCATGGCGCGGGCCGATCTCACCCAGGCGGACCTGACGGACGCCACGCTGGTCGACGCCGACCTCAACGAGGCGACGCTCGGCCAGGTCGAGGGCAGGAACGCGGACTTCACCCGCGCCAAGATGCGCGAGGTGAAGCTGGGGCAGGCCAAGCTGCAGTTCGCGGTGTTCAAGGGCGCGAACCTCACCGAGGCGGAGTTCACCCAGGCCGAGCTGCGCGGCGCCGACCTACACGGCGCGACGGTGCAGGACGCGTCCTTCATCCAGGCCGACGACGTCAACCTCACCGGCGCGCTCGGCGAGCCGAAGAACGTCCCGGACGACGCGGTCGGCAGCACCTCGGACATGCCCGACTTCGGCTCGGGCACCGACACCGGCACCGACACCGGCGGCGGGGTGCTCCCGGCCACGACGACGGGCGGGCGCGGCGGGCTCGGGCTCGTCCTGGTGATCCTCAGCGGGCTGGGGCTGAGCCTCACGCTGATCCTCTGGGGGCTGTCCTACCGCCGCCGGGTGGAGCGGACCGCCCGGTTCACCGCCGCGCGCCGTACGGCCGAGGAGGACGTGATCCGGCTCGGCGAGGAGATCGACGCGCTGGACTTCGACTACAAGGTCAACCACATGACCGCGGGCAGCGTCGACCAGGACTGGCGCCGCGCCCTGGACGCCTACGAGGCGGCCAAGCAGGCGCTCAACACGGCGCAGGACATCCCGCAGCTCGGCGGGGTGGCGTCCGCGGTCTACCAGGGACGCGACGCCCTCGGCCGCGTCCGCTCCCGGATGAGGTGACCCGCCGTCCGGGGCGTCAGAGGACGGCCGAGGTGACCGGCATCATCAGCCGCCGCGCCGCCTCGGTGATGGACCCCGCCAGCGACGGGTAGACGGCGAACGAGTGCGCGAGCTGGTCGACGGTGAGCCGGTGCTGGACGGCGATCGACAGCGCCAGGATCAGCTCGGACGCGCGCGGGGCGACCACGACGCCGCCCAGGATGATGCCGGTGTGCGGGCGGCAGAACAGCTTCACGAAGCCGTCGTTGAAGCCCTGCATCTTGGCCCGCGGGTTGGTGGCGAGGGGAAGCTTGATGACGTTGGCCTCGACCTCGCCCTGCTCGATCTGCCGCTGGGACACGCCCACCGCGGCGATCTCGGGGTCGGTGAAGATCGTGGAGGCGACGGTCGCGAGCCGCAGCGGCTGGACAGCCTCGCCGAGCGCGTGCCAGACGGCGATGCGGCCCTGCATGGCGGCCACGGAGGCGAGCATCAGCACGCCGGTGCAGTCGCCCGCCGCGTACACCCCGGGGGCCGAGGTGCGCGAGACCTTGTCGACCTGGATGAAGCCGTAGCGGTCCAGGGTGACGCCACACTCCTCCAGGCCGATGCCGGAGGTGTTGGGGACCATGCCGACGGTCATGAGGCAGTGGGTGCCCTCGGCGGTGCGCCCGTCCTCCAGGGTGACGACAACACCGTCCTCGGTGCGCTTGACCGAGGACGCGCGGGACCTGCCCATGACGTTCATGCCGCGGCGCCGGTAGACCTCTTCGAGGACCTCGGCGGCGTCGGCGTCCTCGTTGGGCATCATGCGGTCGCGGGAGGAGACGAGCGTGACCTCCGAGCCCAGCGAGCGGTACGCGCCGGCGAATTCGGCGCCGGTGACACCCGACCCGACGACGATCAGGTGCTCGGGCAGTTCGTCCAGGTCGTAGAGCTGCCGCCAGGTGAGAACGCGTTCCCCGTCGGGCTCGGCGCCGGGCAGCACGCGCGGCGTGGCGCCGGTGGCCACGATGACGACGTCGGCGTGGACCGTCGCGTCGCCCACGCGCACGACCTGCGGGTCGACGAGGCGGCCCCTCCCCTTGATGATCTTGACGCCCTCGGCGACCAGGCGCGCGCCGATGTCGTTGGACTGGGCCTGTGCCAGCTCCTTGACGCGGGTGTTTACCAGCGGGAGATCGACGTAGATGCCACCGACGTCGCCGTCGAGCCCGCCGGTGAAGTTGACCCCGAGGGACGATCCATCCAGGAGGGCCTGTTTACGGACAGATGTGGCGATCATGGTCTTGGACGGCACGCAGTCGGTGAGCACGCAGGCTCCGCCGGGACCGTCCTGCTCGACCACGGTGACCTCGGCGCCGAGCTGCGCGGCGACCAACGCCGCCTCGTAACCGCCAGGCCCACCACCAATGATCACAATCGTCGTCACATACCCCATTGTCCCGCATGCGATGGGGTGCCCGTGGTGCAATACCCATACAGAAGGCGCGTAGGCCGGTAAAAACGGTGATTTATCCACGAAAACCCCTATGAATCCACGGGTCCTGGACGCGATCACCGGAAGAACGCGACGCGCCGCCCACACCGGGTCGCGTGTTGCGAGCGCCGGGCCGGATCAGCGGGCGGATCTTGGATTACCCTTAGATACCGTGCCTGTTTACGCCGCCTATGGCAGCAACATGGATCCCAAGCAGATGGCTCAGAGGGCTCCGCACTCGCCCATGCGCGGGACCGGCTGGCTGCAAGGCTGGCGCCTGACCTTCGGCGGTGAGGACGTCGGCTGGGAGGGCGCGCTCGCCACCCTCGTCGAAGACCCCGACGAGCACGTCTTCGTCGTTCTCTACGACGTCCCCGAGTGGGACGAGCAGTCCCTCGACCAGTGGGAGGGCGCCGCGCTCGGGCTCTACCACAAGGTCAGGCTGCGCGTGGCCACCCTCGACGGCGAGATCGTCGCCTGGTTCTACGTGCTCGACGGTTACGAGGGCGGCCTGCCCTCGGCCCGCTACCTCGGCATCCTCTCCGACGCCGCCGAAAAGGCCGGCGCCCCCGACGACTACGTCACCGACCTGCGCACCCGTCCCTGCACCTCGATCGGCGGCTGACCGGGGCCGTCGACACGCGGGCCCGCGACCGTCGTCCCGGATCACCCGGGTCACCCCACGGACAGGATCTCCGCGAGCGTCCGCGCGGCACGCAGCGCGTCCCCGTAGGTGTTGTAGAGCGCTGCGAAGCCGAAACGCAGCACGTCCGGCGGACGGAAGTCGCCGATCACCTCCCGGGCGGTCAGCTCGCCGATCAGCTCCCGCGCGGCGTGGTGGCGCAGCGAGACCTGGTGCCCCCGCCACTCGTCCCGCGGCGTCACGACCTCGATCGCGTTGCCCAGCAGCTCGTCCACGCATTCCATGAAGAACCCCGTCACCGCAAGCCCCTTGGCCCGCACGGCGGCGAGGTCGACGCCGTCCCACACCTCCAGCGCCGCCTCCAGGGCGGCCAGCGAGAGGATGTCGGGCGTGCCGGCGCGGGCGCGGGCGACGCCCGGCGCGGGCTCGTACGACGGCGCCATCGCGAACGGGTCCCGGTGCCCGCCCCAGCCCGGCAGCGGGGTGCGGAACGACGCCTGCAGGCGATGCGGCACGTAGACGAACGCGGGCGAGCCGGGGCCGCCGTTGAGGAACTTGTACGTGCAGCCCACCGCGAGGTCGACGTCCAGGGCGTCCAGCTCGATCGGCAGCACGCCCGCGCTGTGGCACAGGTCCCAGACCACGCGCGCGCCCGCCGCGTGCACCTTCGCGGTCGCGGCGGCCATGTCGTACAGCCGGCCGGTCCGGTAGTCGACCTGGTTGAGCAGCGCCACGGCCGTCCGCTCGCCCAGCACCTCGTCCAGGTCGTCCACGGCCGCGGGGACCACCTGCGTGCCGGTCAGCTCGGCCACCGACTCCGCGATGTAGCCGTCGGTGGGGAACGTGGCCGCGTCCACGACGATCTCGCGGCGGCCGGGCGCCAGCCGCACCGCGGCCACGAGGACCTTGAAGATGTCGACGCTGGTCGAGTCGGCGACGACGACCTGCCCAGGGGCGGCGCCGACCAGCGGCGCGATCCTCTCGCCGACCCGCTCGGGCGCCTCCCACCAGCGCTCCGGCCACGACCTGATCAGCCGCCGCCCCCACTGCTCGCGCACGACCTCCTCGACCCGCCCGGCGACCCGCCTCGGCGGCGCTCCGAGAGAGTTGCCGTCCAGGTAGACGACGCGGGGGTCGAGGTCGAACTCGGCGCGCAGGTAGGCCAGGGGGTCGCCGGCGTCCGCCTTCGCCGCCCGCTCGTTCAGATCCGCCATGTGCTCGTGTCCTTCCCCCGCGCGTGCCGTCGTCTGGGACCACCTTCCCCGGCATCCGCCCGATCATCCCACCAGGTGATAGGTCGCCTGACGGACCGGTGGCTCAGCACTGACCGTCGGCGATCACCCAGTAGTTCGTCCCGGTCTGGCGGAGTGTGTGGGTGACCATGACGTTCCACAGGCCCATCGCCTGGTTGGACCCGAGCGCGTAGGTGTACCCCAACGACGCGTACGCCCGGCCTGCCACGGTGTGCGCGTAATTGCTCGCGGTGACGCACGGGCCGCCCCCGCCGCCGGTGGTGGTGGCCGTGACCGTGGCCGACCGCGCACCCTCGGCGCCCGATGAGGTCACGGCGCTCACCGCGTAGGTGTAGCTCGTGCCGGACGCCAGGCCGGAGTCGGTGTACGTCGTCCCGCCCACCGGGGAGGCGGTCACCTTCGCACCGTTGCGGTACACGTTGTACCCGCTCGCCCCGGAGACCGCGTCCCACGACAGCGACGCGGAGGACGCCGTCGTGCCGGTCACGGTGAGGCCGGCGGGCGCTGGCAGCGCGGGCGGGGGCTGCGTGCCGCCGCCGTTCAGGCCCCAGGTCGTGGCGACGTAGTACGACGAGCAGATCGTGCTGATGTAGTACTGGCCGGTGCTGCCGCACTGGTCGGTCGCCGGCCCCGGGCTCACCGGCAGGCCGTGCGCCATGCCGCTGATGGTGTACACCTTGACGGCCGCCGTGCCGGTCCCGTCGGCGTACTCCTTGAGCGTGGTCCCGCCGGGGAGGCTGGACGTGCTGGTGGGTGTCTGCGGCACGCCGAAGACATTGGTCCACTGGTCGCGCAGCTGGTCGGCGTTGAAGGGATAGACCGTGGTGTCGCTCGTCCCCTGCCAGACGGCCACGCGTGGACGGAGGCCGGAGTAGCCGGGGTAGGCCGCGCGGACCAGATCGCCCCACCTCTGGGGGGTGTACCCCTTGTTCTGCGACAGGCACAGCACGCCGCTGACGGTGTCGGTGCCGCAGCCGTAGGCGATGCCGCTCATCACCGCGCCGCCGGCGAACACGTCAGGGTAGGTTGCCAGCATGACACTGGTCATCGCGCCGCCCGCCGACAGGCCGGTCACGTAGACGCGGGAGCGGTCGACACCGTAGTTCGCGACGGCGTAGTCGACCATCTGCTTCACCGACAGCGCCTCGCCCTGGCCCCGGCTCGTGTCGCCGGGCAGGAACCAGTTGAAGCAAGATTGGGCGTTGTTGCCCGACTTCTGCTCGGGCAGCACCAGCGCGAACCTCCACAGGTCCGCGTACTTCTGCCAGCCGGAGTGGCCGAAGTAGTCGGTGGCGTTCTGCGTGCAGCCGTGCATGGCGACGACCAGGGGCGCGTTCGACGGCAGCCCGTCCGGGCGGTAGCCGTACATCGACAGGTTGCCGGGGTTGGACCCGAACCCGCTCACCGCGGTGAGCGAGGCGGCACGGGCGGGGCCGGGGACCTGTGCGACGCCGAGGACGGCGACCACGGCGGCCAGGAGGGCGAGCAGGAGGAGCCGGGAGCGAGGGGCGGCCAGAGATCGCGGACGGATCATGGGGGGTTACCTCCGCAGGTGAGGCCTTTGCGGCACGAACGGCCACAGAGTTCCCGCCAGCGTAGGTCGCGCTTCCGCGCCGAATAATGGGCCGAGGTCACACAGTGTCACGGCGTGGTGTGTGACGACGCCATGTCGGCGAGGTGTCGGGCGCTTTACGAAATACCCTCAAATATCACCTCCCCCAAACGTCATCGGAGTCGTCCCCCGGACTGAGGGCGGCCGGGCGCCGTTCGACTCACGGGCCGGAACGTCCCAGTACATTTGCTCATCTCACACGCGGGAACGTCCCAAGAGATTTGCTGACTCCGGCGGCTTTTCCCGCTTCTGGCATGGACCAGCGCAAACATCACGTGATGCTCCCGCGCGGGCGGTTGATGAGACCGTCCAAGATCCGCATGCTCGGCATCGAACCTGCGGACGGTCGCCGCACGGTGGTCTGGCCCGGGGACGTAAGGAGTGCCCATGCGTGAACAAGGACGCGTGCGGTGGAGGCGCTTTGCCGCGATCTTCATTCCCGCCACCCTGGCGGCGTCCCTGCTGGTCTTCGCCGCCGCCCAGGGCGCCATCGGCGTCTCCTTCGTCGTCTCGGGGAGGAAGATCAAGACCTCCGTCGAGAAGCTCCGCGCGTTCGACGTCACACAGTTCGACACCACGGTGGAGACCAAGGACGGCAGGAAGATCCCCGTGCACGTCGCCTCCAACAAACGGACAGAGTCGTTCGGCTTCTGCCAGAGCTACCTCTTCGACACCCCGCTCGGCCCCGCGACCCTCAAACTCACGGGCGGCACCAACGGCGAGCCGGTGATCAGCCGCGACGCCGTCCTCTACGCGCTCCGCTTCACCAACGACAAGATCACCGCCACGAACGACAAGCTGGGCCTGGACGCCAGCACCGTGGAAAGCGTCCCCGGCGTCAGCGGCCCTCCGGGTTTCGTCGGCGAGCACGCCGACACGATCACAGTATTCAACTCCCGCCAAACCCTGGTAGCCAGCACCGCAGGCTCAGTCACCACCCCCGACAGCGTCGTCCGCGTCATCCCAGGCGTGCACGAATGCTTCTGACGCGAACCTGGATGCGCTCGCGGCCGTTCTGGGGCGGGCTGTTCACGTTGCTCGCGGGCGTGGAACAACTCGCCGCCCCGTTCACACTGGAGGCGCTCCCCCTGGTCATCCAGTCACCCCAGGCCGGACTGACCTCCGTGATAGCGGCCACGATGATCATCCTGGGCGTGCTGCTCTGGCTCCAGCCCGCACAGCGCGTCTTCCTCGGCGCCGTGGCGATCCTGCTGTCGATCGCGTCGATCGTCTACTCCAACATGGGCGGCTTCCTGCTCGGCACGCTCCTCGGCCTCCTAGGCGGCGCCCTCTCCGCCGCCTGGACCCCGAACCCTCCCCCCGGCCGGCCCCACGAGTCCTCCGAAGAGCCATCCCCGGAACCGTCCATGGCAGCGGCCGACGTGCCACACTCGGCACCGCTACGGGTCCAGGGGCACACGGGAGGTCTCGATGAGCAGTGACGAACGACTCGAAAACGCCAGGCTGCTCTACGAGCGGGCCCTCTTCGGCGGCGACGCAAGCGCCCTGGACACCGCCGACCGCGAGTTGAACGCCGTCGAAGCCGACCTGTCCCTGGCCCGAGGCCGCATCCTCCACGCCCGCTTCTTCGAAACCCAGAAAGATGACCCAGACGAATTACGCCTCTTCCACCACGCCGCCGACCTGTACCAATCCCTCGGCGACGTGCGCGGCGAAGCCGAAGCCCTCTTCTGGATAGGCATCTACCACCAGGCCGTCCGAAACGACGACACCACCGCCGTCCCCGCCCTAGAACGCTCCCTGACCCTCGCGAAGGCCGCCAACGCCGACCTGACGACGTCCTACGCCCTCCGCCACTTGGGCATAGCCGCCCACAAGACAGGCGATCTCAAAACCGCCCGCACCCACCTGGAAGAATCCACCCGACTCCGCCGAAGGTTGAACTTCCTCCCCGGAACAGCCGCCAACCTGGTAGGCCTCGCCTACATACTAAAGGGAAATTAGATTACTGGACTGGGTTCGGTCAATTGCCGGACGATTCGAAAAGCTATTGAAACAGTACTCGGCGTGACGAGAGAACCGGGGAAGCGAATCCCGCGCCGCGTACTTGAGGAAACCAGGCTGCTCGTGCTCAGCGCTATCGACAAAGGCATGACCGTCGAGGAGGCGGTGGCCATCTTCGGTGTCGGACGCTCGACGGTATTCGGTTGGCTCAGGTTGCGCAGCGAATCCGGGCCGGCCGCGCTGGCGGTGAAGATGCCACCGGGGCGCGAACCGGCATTGACCGACAACCAGATGGCGCAACTGCGCGCCTGGATCATCGGCCAGGACCCGCGTCAACTGCAGTGCGACTTCGGCCTGTGGACACGCGAGATGGTCGGCGAGCTGATCAAGCGAAGGTTCGGCGTCGAGTTCACCCCGCAGTGGGTCGGCAAACTGCTGGCCCGGCTTGGTCTTTCTCCGCAGCGGCCCCTGGTCCGCGCCTATGAGCAAGACCCTGAGCGCGTACGCCAGTGGAAGCAGGTCGAGTATCCCAAGATCCGGGCCCAGGCGATCAGCCAGGGCGCGAGCATCTACTTCGCCGATGAGGCGGGGGTGCGGACCGACCACCATTCGGGCACCACCTGGGCTCCGATCGGGCAGACTCCGATCGTTTCGGGAACGGGTAACCGGCGGTCGATCAACATGATCTCCACGGTGAACACCAGGGGGAAACTCCACTTCTCGTTCGTGGAGGGCAAGCTCGACTCGGCGGCGTTCATCGACTATCTCAAAAAGCTCCTGCATGACGTGCTCGGGAAGATTTTCCTGATCGTGGACGGGCACCCCGCGCACCGGTCCGCTCAGACCAAGGCGTTCGTCAAGTCAACGAAGGGGCGCTTGAGGTTGTTCTTTCTTCCGCCGTACTCACCCCAGCTCAATCCCGATGAGTGGGTGTGGAAGAACATCAAGCATGACCACATCGGCCGGATGATCGTCCGATCCGTTGAGGAGTTGCGAGACGGGATTGAGAAGGCGGTCACTCGCCTGCAAAAGACCCCGGAGCTGGTCCAGGCGTTCTTCCGCGACCGGGACCTCCTCTACATCACGACCTGAGAAACAGCATCTACAGTCCAGTAACTTACTTTCTGCTTAGTAACCGCCGCCGAAGGCGACCCCGACAAGGCCCTGACCCTGCTGAACGAATCCGCCGCCATCGCCGAGCTACTCGGCGCACACGGCGTCACACGGTCGATCGAACAGGCACACTCGCAGCTATAGACCCGCCCGATCTTTGGAGTCACGACCCGATCTGGAGCACAGCTCGAACGTCACGATGCAGAAATATATTGTCGGTTACAGACTCTTTCAGAAAAACCTTAAGGCCAGCGTGATCCTTTATCGCGACCAGTGCCACGACCAGCGGTTGCACCAGCTCATTCACCACACCGCTCAGCCAGGCCTCGGCCCCCAGACTCCGACCAGCGTCGGCGTCAAGCAATCTGGCCTTGGCACGCAGTCCGTCAAATTCCTCGACGCGGAACCTGATCGGCGATCTCACTTCAGAGAGCCAGATGTCCTCAAACATGGAAAGCAGCGAGATTCCCACGTTGATATACCACCCGTCCACGAGCTGAGACTTTTCCAGATTGACGACAACGTGCACGTCACCCTGGCACCGATGCCAACCGTTCCCTCTTTTCTTGAATCCATATTCCGAGAACTTCGCCTTGAGGGCCTTACGTAGTGCATCTTGCATTTCAGCACCTCTTGTACCGATCAAGATAGCCCGTCCAAGAGTCACCTGTCATCTTTTCGAGCTCATCGATATAGCGATTCAACTGCCTCTTACCCTTCGCCCCGTTGCCGGCCGCGTCGGACTTCAACTCTCGCACCACACGATTCTTCCAGTCTACGGCATCCGGACGCTGCCCGCTGGGCAGGCGCTTATCATAATCATACCCATCACCCAGGGCATTTCGATAATTCTCATGCACACGCCGCCCATTCGCAGTATCGGCGCTTTCACCCCCCGCACCTGAAGTGAACCGCCCCGAAGCATCCCGCGGCTTAGGTGCATTATGAACCAGAACAGCACGACCGCCCTGCATCACGTAATACGTGTGAAGGCCGGCGATCGTCAGGTTGTGGACATGCTCAGCGGCGGTCCACTTTTTGATGGCGGTGATCTGGACGCGGGTGCCAGCGCTGGTTTGAAGAAGTGTGCCGACACGGAGTTCGGCTGCAGTCAGCCAGGTATGCAGTTTCGGGACCCAGAACGGGTGTCCTTCTGTGGCGATCACTACGCCCGTCGCGTCACCCTTTGGGCCGTCTGCGTCGGCGGTGATCTCGACCAGGCTCTTGTCGCCGTCGCCGGTGATGAGGTCCAGGACGAGGCGGGGGCCGGTCTGGCCGGTTTCCGGGTCGGTCGCCAGGACCCAGTCGCCTACCTGGACTTCCTCGATGCGCTTTCGGGTTCCGTCTGCCATGAGGACGAGCGTGCCGACGACGAAGCTGTTGCGGCCGAGGCAGCGTTCAGCAGGCTTGAGGATTTTGGGGAGTTTGCGGCCGAGTTTGATGGCGCCGCCGGCGAGTTTGCCGACGGGGATCACCCCGGCCGCCGCTACGGCGCAGTCGATCAGATTCGGATTGGCGATGCAGTTGACCGCGTCACCGATCGTGAAGTCGCAGATGATGTTGTTGCTGCAGTCCTGCGCGAACTGCTCGATGGGGGAAGGAGCGCCGCCGCCGGGTGGAGGACATCCGCCGGAGGGGCCCCAGAGCTGCATGCCCCCCGTGTTCCCGCAGTCGCCGGAAGGAGCACACCTTCCCATGCAGGAGATCAGGTCCGGGTTCGGAGGAGGGCACTCGGCGTCGGGAGAAGCGAAGTTACAGTCAAGGACATCCAGGTCCGGGTTGTACCCGTAGATGTAGCACGTCTTGCATCCGGTCTTGGCTTCGGGCGGGAGTTTGTCGCAGTACCCCATGTTCGGGCCGTGACTGCAGTCGATCTCCGGCTTTGGCGTCGGTCGATTCGGCTGGTTCGTAGGCCCTCCGCAGGAATATCGGCATGGTGTCGGCGTTGTAACCGTGGTTTGCTCAAGCCGATCATTAGATGGGGACTTGTCCCGAGGAGGTTGCGGCGCATCGCAGTCTTTATTTCCTAGATTACAGTAATCCTTGGACTTGGGCTGCGCATTGCAGTTCTTGTTACCTCCATTGCAATAATCTTGCGGGGGAGGCGCGGTCTTGCGTCGCGGTTCTCTCCACACGAGCCCTGGAAAGCAGATAAGTCGGCCTGCCCAGAAACAAGTCTGAGTTTTTATCCATTCATGTCCACTGGGATCGACATGTATCAATGGGTTCGCGTTCCCATACGCGTACCTATTGTGCCGGGCGGAAGGAACAGAGCCCAGAGTCCAGGTGTCGCGGCTAGTGAAGGTGCCGGTGCCGGGCTGGTACCAGCGGGCGTGCATGTTCACCTTGCCGGTGGCGGGGTCGGTGAGTTCGCCCTGGTAGCCGAGGTCGTGGCGAGCGCCGTTGCGTGCGGTTTCCTCGCCGAAGGGGTTGTAGGCGACCGAGTCGGCCAGTGATGTGGCTGTGCTGGTGAAGGTGCCGATGACGTCGCCGTGCTGGTCGGTGAAGGCGAAGCGGGGGCCGGTGCCGTCGGAGATGCCGATGGGCTCGCCGCCGACGCCTCGGCTGTAGCTCGCCTGCTTGACGCCGGCCGCGTCGGTCATGGCGACGATGTCGTTGGCCAGGTCGCCGTACACGTACCGGCTGACCGCCGCGCCCTGGGTTCGGCTGGTGACGCGGTCCAGGGCGTCGTAGGTATAGACGGCCTCGCCGTCGCTGGTCATGCGGTCTAGGGCGTCGAACTGGAGGATCTTGGTGACGTTGCCCTTGGTCTCGCTGGCGGTGGTGCCGCGTGCGGTGTAGGTGTAGGTGGTTCCGTCGCCGGACAGCAGGCGGTTGCGCTCGTCGTAGGTGAAGGTCTTGGCGCCGGCCTTGGTGCGGTTGCCGCTGTCGTCCCAGGTGTAGTCGGTGACGGCGCCGCCGGGGGCGGTCCAGGAGGTGAGCCGGTTGCTCCAGTCGTAGGTGTAGGTGTTGGTGCCCGCGCCGGCGGTCCCGGCGGTGGTCTTGGTGGTGAGGTTGTCGTCGCGGTCGTAGCCGTAGGTGATGGAGGCGATGGCCGCGCCCGCGGAGGTCTTCAGCGTGTCGCCGGTCAGGCGGTCCATCGGGTCGTAGGCGTAGGTCCGCTTGGGGCCGCTGGTGCCGTAGTCGATGCCGGTGAGCCGGTCGGCGTCGTCGTACCCGTAGGTGAGGGTGGTGGAGGTGACCGGGTCGGTGTACGTCTTGAGCCGGTCGGCGGCGTCCCAGGTGAACGTGGCGCTGCCGGCGGCGTCGGTGCGCTGGGTGAGCCGGTCGTTGGCGTCGTAGCCGAAGCTCGACAGGGCTGCGGGGGTGCCGGCCTTGACGGTGGTCAGCAGCAGGCCGCGATCGTTGAAGTCGAAGGTCAGATCACCCGCGCTGGTGCGCCTGCCGGCCAGGTCGTACCCGAAGGTGTTGGCCTGGGTGGCCGCTTCGGCGCCGGTTCCGGCCTCGTTGGTCAGGCGGTCGAGGTTGTCATAGGTGTTGGTGACGCGGACGTTGCCCGGCTGCAGCACGCTGACCTGGTTGCCGGAGGCGTCATAGACGAAGGTCCAGGTCCGGTCGGACAGGTTGGGGTGGGCCTGGGTCGCGGGTTCGACTCGTGTCTCCACCCGCCCGAGGGTGTTGTAGGTGGCGAGGGTCGCGTTGCCGCGGCCGTCGGTGGTCCGGGTGCGCTCGCCAGCGGCGTTGTAGCCGAAGGACGTGGTGATGGACTTGGTGGCCGAGACGGGTTCGACCAGTTGGGTGAGCCGGTCGGCGGCGTCGTAGGTCCGGCGGGTGAGATGCCCCTCAGGGCTGGTCTGCCCGACGAGGTTGCCTGCGGCGTCGCTTTCGAACCCGTAGGTCCGCAGCACGGTGCCGGAGGCGTTCAGGTCCTTGGCCGCGGTCTTGCGCCCGGCCAGGTCGTACTCGGCGACGGTGGCGTTGCCAAGCGCGTCGGTGACCTTGGTGGTCCGTCCCGCCAGGTCGTACTCGAAGGTGGAGGAGTGGTTCAGGCCGTCGGCCTGCGTGATGATCTCGCCGGCGGCGTTGACCGTGGCCTGGGTACGGTTCCCGGCGGGCTGGACGACGGCGACGGGGTTGCCCGCCGTGTCGTACTCGGCCATGGTCGTCAAAGCGACCGCGGTGGGCTTGCGCTCGAGCTGCGTCGTGGTGACCTGACGGGCGAGCCCGTCGTAGGTGCCCTCGATACGAGCCCCGGTCGGGTCTGTGGAGGAGAGCCGCTCGCCGGTGAGGGTGTAGGTGTAGTCCCAATTACCGCGCGGCGCGCCCGTGGTCGCGGGCGGGTCGGTGATGCGCACCGTGCGGCCGAGGACGTCGTAGGTGATGTTGGCGACGTTGCCGCGTGGGTCGGTGATCGCGGTCATCCGGCCAGCCGCGTCGTACTCATACAACGTGCGCGGGGTGACGGCCGTCCCCCCGGGCGGCGTGTACGGGGTGCCGGTGATCGAGGTGATCCGGCCGGCCTTGTCGTGGACCATCACACCGGCCCGGCCCTCAGGCCCGGTCTCGTGGGTCTGCTCACCCGCGGTGTTGTAACCCACCTTGGACGTGGGACGCTCGGTGACCGGGGCCGAGCCGCCGCGTTCCACAGCGACCGGCGGCTCCTGCACCTTGACGACCCTGCCGAAGGCGTCGTAGTCGATCAACGAGGTGTAGTCCATCCGGTTCGCACCGGCGGCGTTGCCGCGCGGGTCGGTGACCTCGGTGACCAGGCCGCGATCGTCCAGCTTCCAGGTGGTCATCAGATCGGCGGAGCCGTTTTTCACGGTCTGCTCGATCATCCGGTCGCCCGCGTCGTAACGGTAAGACTCGGTCTCCGTGCGCGGGGTGCCGGTGGCCGTCAGGGTCTTCTGGGTGACGTTGGTGTTGGCGTCGTAGGCGTAGGCGGTCTTCCTGCCCAGCCCGGCAGGGTCCAGGGTGGAGGAGGTCATCCGCCCGGAGGCGTCCCAGACGTAGTCAACGCGCGTCTTCCCACCACCGGCGACCTCGCGGGTCAGGTTCCCCGCGGCGTCGTAGGTCGCCGAGGACAGCACCACGTCGACCGGCGTGGTGGAGGCGTTCAGCCTGGCCTGGGAGGCGATCTTCTCTGCCAGGGTGTCGTCGCCGAAGTAGGTGTAGCGGGTGGTCCGGCCAAGCGCGTCGGTCTCCGAGGCCAGCCGCCCGCCCGGGTCATAGGCGTAGGAATGCACGACCACGTCCTGCGCGGGCTGGGGGCCGATCGGGCTGCCCGTCCAGCCCTTCAAGGTGACGGTGGCCGACTCACCACGGGCGGTGTACCCATAGTCATAGGTCGCACCCGCCGCGTCGACCGTGTTGACGACCCTGCCGCGGTGGTCGTAGCTCGTCCGCTGGACGCCCCCCTCAGGCCCTGTCACCTTCTGCACACGCCCGTAGGTGTCGTATTCGTAGGTGGTCGTACGGGACGGATCGCCACCGGTCAGGTCGGCCAGCGTCTCGGCCAGCTTGTTGCCGTCGGCGTCGTAGGTGTAGCCGGTCTCGGCCGTGTGGGTGACGCCGCTGATCTGGTTCTTGACCCCGGACGCGGTCTGCTTGGCCAGGCGTCCATAGGCGTCGTAGGTGAAGGTGCTGGTGCTCGTCGCGCCACCGGGTGTCTCCGGGTCCGACGGGGTGACGGGGGTATCCTTGTCGGACTGGATCTCCGCCTCCGACAGAGCCCTGTCATAGACGCGGACCTCGTCGATCAGGCCTGCGAAGTGTTCCCCCCAGATGCCGTTCCCGCCGATGCGCAACGGCCCGTCGTCGCCACGAAGCGTCCCCTGGAAATCGGTCTCGGCGGTTTTGGCGCCGTTGAGGTAGAAGGCCAGCTTCGATCCGTCGTAGGTGAGCGCCAGATGCGACCAGGTATTGAGCGGAATGTCCTCTGTGGAGTCGACACTGCCCTCGGTGCCGTCGGTGTTGACCGCCCACCCGTTGGGCTGCGTTCCATTGGACGCGTAGAGGGCGTAGGACAGACCTCCGCTGAACTCCTTGAGGATGGCCTGACGCCAGTTGTCGAGGACCGTGGGATTGACCCAAGCCATCAGCGTCATCCCGTCGGACAACCTCAGGGAGGGCGAGTCGGGGATGGTCACCAACGAGGAGGTCCCGTTGAACGACAGCGCCTTCCCGAACTTCCCGGACGTCGCCCAAGTGGTGTCCGTGGCGGTGCCCGCCTGAGAGTGTCCCGAGTCGTCGGCGACAGCGGTCCCGGACCCGACGTTGAATCCGTAGGCGGCGACGGGACCATCCTGAGTCGCGAGCGGAGCCGGGGCCTGCCCACCACCGGAGATCCGACTGGTGGAGGTCTTGCGTCCGATCGCGTCGTAGGTGTATGCGGTGACGAGGCCGGTGGGCTCGGTCACCTGGGCCACGTCGCCCGCAGCGGTGTAGGCGTATGTGCGCTGGTTCCCCTTGGGGTCGGCCTCGGCCTTCAGCAGGCCGGCCGGGGTCGTCCCGCCGCCGACGGCCGCCTCGCTGCCGTCGGTGTAGGTGTAGGTGGTCGACCGGCCGTTGGGGAAGTCGAGGGTGGCAGGTGTCGTCTCCTTGGCCTTGTCGCCGAAGGTCGTGTACTCCCACTTCGTGGCATAGGTATTGCTGCCGCTGCCTGGCGACCGCGCGTCCCGGTATGCCGTCACCTGGTCGTTGCGGGGGTCGAACAGGTCGGCGGTGTTGAGGTAGTACGACGCGTAGGTGGTCTGGCAGTCCCCTGGCGCGCGGCACTTGGTCATGCTCAGTTCGTTGCCGCGCTCGTCGTGCGTCAGCTGGGTGGTGTTGCCGTTCCGGTCGGTGATCTTGCCGACGTAGCCGCCTGTGTCGTACTCGTAGGTGGTCTTCTTGCCGAGTTGGTCGGTCTTGCTGGTCGTGCGCAGGACGCGGAGCGCGTCGTGTACGGAGGTCAGCGTGCCGTTGTGGGGATCGGTGACGACCACGGTGGCCTGCGGACCCGCGCTGTACTGCAGGGCGCTCAGCTTCCACAGGCCACCGTTGAGGTCGGTGTGGGTCTGCAACCGGCCACCGTCGGCGACATAGGAGTTCTGCGCCCACACCCGCCCGGAGGGCATCGTCGCCTTGGTCATCTGGGCGGCTGCCGTGCCGGCCTGGTAGTGGGCGCGGATCTCGGTGGCGGGCAGTGTCCGGTTGTAGGTGGCGATCTCG